>JBGTHH010001140.1:0-3202 GCA_041746275.1 Pirellulaceae bacterium
TGATGAAGGCTGCATCGAGCGACGCTTGCTCAATCAGAACTCGACCAGCCTCCAAGGCTTCGGCCGGCGAGTCGATGCGGATGCCTGTGGCAAGTTCAGCTTCACCGCGATTTGGCGTGACGAGCGATGCTCGTCGGTAGCGCGAGTAGTCTTCAATACGAGCCGGGTCGACGACGATAGGCACTTGATAGTCGCGTGCCGCATCGATCACGGCATTCAGCAGTTGGGGCGTGCAAACGCCTTTGGCGTAGTCGGAGATGATGATGACGCTGTGTTCTGCGATGCGCCGCAAGATCCCGTCACGCAAGCGCGAGACGGTTTCAGCATCGATCGATTCGCGTGTCTCGTGATCGACACGCAATATCTGGTGAGGATGTCGATTCGCCGCGCGGCCGACAAACCGCTCTTTTGTCGTGGTGGGACGGCCGGAAACGCAACACACAAGATCTTGGTCGACTTGCTCATCATGCAGAATCTTCAGGAGGATTTGTCCCGCCGCATCGTCGCCGACGACTCCCGCTAACGTCACGCTCGCATTCAGATGACGAAGCAGCATCGCGACACTTGCCGCACCGCCGGGACGTACTTCGTGTTCATCGGCGCGCAGGACGAGCACCGGCGCTTCCGGGCTGACTCGCTCGGCATTGCCCCAGGTGTATCGATCCAGAATCAAATCGCCGAGGACCAAAACTCGGCGGTCACGCAGTTCGTCGATCCGCACTGGCAAGTTATAGATCATTGTCTTCGCTCCACGGTGTACGTCAGGCTTTCTGGCCTGACATGTCAGCCTGGAAAGGCTGACGTACTCACTCAAACCACGCCAGATTCGAGTAACCCAGCGACTCGCAGAATCTCTGAAGTCCGGCCGCGCGCAGTCGATCGGCCCACGGCTCCACCGCTGGATGCACTTGCCCTTCTTCAAGTGACAACCGTCTGGCTTCCGCCAGTTCCGCTGATTTGTCGAGAATCAGGTGCTCATGTGCTTCCGCCGCGTTGGGCGATGGCCAGCAGGCGAGGTAGTCATAGATTTCCTGCGTTGGCTCCAGATCCAGATAGGAGAGCAATTCCAACGCACGCTCGCGGTGTGATTGCCACTGGTCCACACAGAAGAAAAAACAGTCGTCCTGGCCGCTCGCCAAAAAGCCGAAGCCTGCCAGGATGTTCTCGGCAGCGGCGGTACCACCGCGGCGTAACCCCGAGATAATCGCCAGCAACGGGTCGCGGATGGACACCACGGTGGGAAGCGACGGATACCAATACGTCGTGCGGCTGGCGTGCGAGTGTATCAGATGGGATTCGATGTGCTTGGGTGGGATCGTGATCCGCAGTTTCGCGGCTTCCTGCTTCGTCCACTCGGGAAGGTCCGCCGGTGTGCGCACTCCCAATGCCACCAGCTCGCGATAGCTGATTTGACCTTCTCGATGCAATTGGTGCCATTCACCTAGCGGACGACCATTGACTTGCGTCCGATCGCACTTCCAAAACGAAATCTTCGGATGTAACTCCAGCAGCACGCGCAGGAAGTGCGTTCCCGTGTGGTATGCCGTGCAAAGGAAGATCCACGGCGGTGCATGGCGTCTGTGTCGGCGGGCTGCGTCGATGTTCGAGGTGAACGTCGCAGCCATTGGATTCTCCAACCAAAACGTGCCGAGTTCACCATCCTTCAGTATCCGCAGCTTCCAAGCGGAGAACTTTCTCTGAACAAGCTCGTGGAAGCGGGCTTCGCCGTGGTATTCGCCGACAATCCGGTCAACCTGACCCAGGGACGTTGAGTTCTCCAGGATTGAGAACTCGCTGCCCTCGCAATCCAACTTCAGCACGTCAATGCGATCGAGCTTGTGTTGTTCGATGAGTTGTTCGAGCGTCACCGCCATCAACGGACGCGCGTCGGTCCAATACTGCTCCGTCGTGGCATCTTTCGGATTGGCACCGACGCCTTTCTTGTCAGCCGCCCGCCGAAGTTGTTCGCGCGAGACGACGCAACTGCCTCCCGTCGTCACGCAGTCGGGAAAGACCGCATTGAGCAAGGCGATGTCCTTCTCGTAGGTCATTGCACCTTGAATGACCGTCGCGAATCCGCCAATGTTCTTGCGCAACGCGGGCAGATTCTCGGGACAACATTCCACCGCAAAGATCCGTGCCAGCGGATTGCGAGCATGGATGGCCTGGCTGAAGCAGCCGATGTGGGCGCCGACGTCGACAATCACCGGCTCGGGCATCGGCAATTCGGCGATGCGATAGGAATCGTGTTCCGCGATATCTTGCACGACGACCAAGTCTTGTTTGGCGTTGTTCTGGCGAATCCAAAAGTTGCGTGTGTAGACGAGTCCGCCTTCCCGATCACGGAGTTGTTCGCGTACGGTCGTCGAAAGTTCGTCTTCCAGCTTCTCGTAAGGACGATACTGATAGTGGGACTGGAAGTAGGCGACCCCCGCCTCGCGGTCGCCGCGCAGCAATTCTCGATGGCGTTTCGGGACGAGATGCGTGACGTTGTCGGCATGACCGAAATAATGCAGCGGATGGTGCTTGGTCCAGACCGCGATCGTCGGCGTCGATGTGGCTCCCGCAACGTGGAGCGGGCCGCTGTCGACACCGATCATCAGCGACGACAGCTCAGTTAGCGCGGCTAAGACTTCCGCATCGCCTGTTCCCAAACCTCCCCACATGTCAAGGTCGACATGCGGATTGTGAATCCGTTTCCCGTCCGGCAGCGGGCTACGACGGTCCCAATCCAGAATCACCGGAACGAATCCGGCCTGGATGATTTGGTCGCACATCTGCCGAGCTAGGGTATGCGGCAGATCCTTGTACTCCGCCGAGGTGTTTCCTTCGTAGTGAATTAGCACCACTGGATAGCGACCGTCTTCGCCAGGATGGACTTTACAAACCTGTTGCAGATAACGCTTGGCCTTCGCGAAGGCTTCTTCACGGGGATGCATCACATACCGACAGAGCTCCGGAATCGGCGTCAGATCAAAGATGTCGGTCAAACAACGCTCGACTTTCGTGCTTGGCCAGTTGGCAAAGCAAGTCGCACACTCGTCCCAATCGAGATCGAAGACATGGTCGTACTGATCCGTCGCGATCGGTTTGCCGTTGAGCGAAAACTGCCGGTCACAGAGGCCGACGTATGCGGTCTGCTTACCCGGCAGCGCCGCCACCTCGATGTTCCAGTCGGGGTGATAATGCCGCAGGTGCTGCA
>JBGTHH010001141.1:0-3910 GCA_041746275.1 Pirellulaceae bacterium
TCCTGGGTTCGAGTCCCAGCAGCCTCACTACCACAAGCGTCGATAAACTGCCCTCACTGAATGTAGATCGCACTGAATCGAATCTGATCGTGCTGCTCTCCCTCAAAGGTCACACGCAGGCGAATGCGATCGGGCAGGCTATGCACCTCGGCTTGGTTGTTCCACGTGATGCGCGTGTGGTAACCGCTTTGACGCACGATGGCCGCGTTCGCGCCCGAGTAGTCCGGCAGGGGACGCATGTGAGCGTCGAGCAGTTCAATCCGTAGTGCCGCGTTGTCGCCAAGCCCGTCGGCGTTGACATAAAAGGCGTGGGGTTGGTGGTTATCCACCGTGATCGCGGTGGTGAGGAACTCGCTAACGGTCTCGGGCAGTTGATAGTTGCCGGGGCCACGCGTGGTGTGATCCACGACCAAATCCGCGAAACGGTCCCGAGGCAACGTCGCGATCCCGACGCCACCCCGCGGTGGCGAGCCCTGCCAGTTGCGTGGGTCCCATGCGCCGTAATAGATAAAGGTCTGGTCGCCGATGTTCTCAAAGCCTTGTCCTTGCAGCAATCCGCCCTGATCCCAAGTGCCATCCGCGCCGCGTTCGAGAAAGACCCATTCGTGTGCGGGTTCACGGAACTGGAGGCCGTCGTTACTGACGACCAAACCCAAGTCGACGGTAACTCCCGACCATTCCTTGTCGCCGTGCCAAATACCATAGATGCCGAGCAGCACGTTGCCGCGGTTCCAGACACTGATGGCCTCGTGAGTCTGCTCGCCTTCTCGGCTGCGTCCTGGACCGAGGAGTTGATGTTGTGCCGCCCGCACCCAGCCGATGGCGCTGGCTTGCGACCAGTGGATGAAGTCGGGAGAGATGAAGCTACGCACGACTCGGCCATGATAAGGACGCGTCGCCACGATCGCATTCTGTCCCGACAGATAGAACATTCCGTCCCACTTGTAGAGCCCACCGACCGGTTCGAAGTGCAGTGCAGGCAGTACCATCGCGGACTGGGGTAGTTCCGCATCGACCGGCTCGGCATCCACCAGCAGTTTCCAAGTCAACCCGTCCGCGCTGGCATATGGTGCGAGCGTGCCCAGCCGCACGTCGTTCTTGGGGAACCAGACGTGGGCTCCCATCTTATATCTTCGACTGGGGTCAGGATCGTCGGGATCGAGCAGGACTTTGACGTTCACCGTACCTAAATGGGGCTCCAGCAAGACGAGGTTGTTCTCCTTGCTGCCTTGGTATTCGACCAATCCCAGATGCGGTTTAGTCCAATGCAATCCGTCGCTACTTTCGGCATACGCCACGCGCCACGGAGCGGAACGCGGCACACGCTTGTCCAAACGCTCACTTCCCGCCGCCACGTACCACATGCGATACTTGCCGCCCTCGCGGATCACCGAACCATAAAACTGCACCGCCCATGAATCCGGAGCCATCGCGTCGCCTCGCCGCACCACCGGGTTCGCCGGATGCTTATCGGGTTTCCGCATTTGCAAACTTAGATTCTGGGTGAACGGAATCGATACGTTGTCGAATGCGAATAGCGTCTGAACTTTCGTTTCGTCAAACTCCGCGACGGCAATTAATGGAATGCAGATCGTGAGCACAACTCCCATCGCAGCGATCATCGAGTTGGGTGTCCGACGCAGATCAAAGTGTTTGAGGTTACGGATCATGATGTTGTGTCTCCCATGGGGGCGAATGGCCTCATCGATTGCGTGTGTCAGTCGTTGAAGGGCTGAACGCGGACGATTCCGTAACGCGAGGCGATGCCATGGCCACAATACCATGGTGCTTAAAGCCTACTCGGTCCCTTTCGAAATCGCCTCCTCGGCTTCTGTCAGCGGCTTCCAGCGTCGGCCGGCCAGAGTGGGCTGGAAGTCCTCGCGTCCCGCTAGACGTGCAATCTCCCGGACCACACGGAACATCAACTCGCGGAGCAGCGATTCGTCGTGCTCTCGATCGTAGTAAGGTGATAAATCGATCACCTCGCCAAAAACCAGTCGCACCCGCGCGGGCATGAAGAAGGGGCTCCAAGGAGTTCCGCCGTAAGGTGAGCCCGTGATGTAGCAAGGCAACAGGGGAGCCCGAGCACGCAACGCGACGAGCACCGCACCAGGTCGCACGGGCAGCATGAAATCGTCGGTCATATTGATTCGACCCTCGGGAAACATGCTGATCAAATCACCTCGCTCGGCATAGCGAATCGCCGCGCGTGTGGCAGCCGTGTCAATGCCGGAGCGACTCACGGGAATCACTTCACAGGTGCGTAATAACCAGCCAAATGCCGGGTGTTCGCAGTATTCACGAGCCACCATCCAATGCAGCGGACGATCGAAACAGAGTTGCGGAAAGAAGGCGTCGATACTGCTGCGGTGATTGGAGACCAGCACGGCACCGCGTTCCACACCCGCCGGGCGTTTCCGCGGCAACTGGGCTCGCCACAGCAGTCGAGCGATGAACAACGCCACAATCCACAACACGCCTTGCACGAAGTTCAACGAGGTGCGGGCGAACCAAATGCTCGCCCACACCAGCGGTGCAACCGCGCACAGCGTCAGAAACACCACGGCCAAAATCTCGTGCGGCATGAATCAGTCGCCCTAGTCCTCGAAGCCGAAGTGCCCATGGGCAGCGATGACTGCGCGAACGCCGTGCCTTGCTGCTACTCGCCGGTCCCGCCTTGCCAATCATTCGTCTGGAACGGCGAAGCGGGCAGTCCAGTCGCATTAACCAGATTCGGGTTGGCGAGTTTGTGCCAGCCAAATCGGACCTGCGTCGGTTGGTCGACTTGATCGGCTGAGACGACCACGGTTGGGCCATCGATCTCGGCCTGTGCGTCAACGAACTTCCCATCGGCACCCGCGATCTGAAATTCGCTCAGCGGTTGGCCATCGCGCGACTTCAAGCCCTGGCCGACGTGAGCGAATTGCAAACGAATGCGCTGGCCCTCGATCTTCTGCGACTTGTACAGTGGTCCCGAATACACCACGTCGCTGTGTCCATACGACTTCGCCAACGCCCATAGCGCCAGCCGCTTTCCAACATCGAGCTTATTGCGGGGATGAATGTCGCTGATGTCGTCCACCAGATCCGTAGTTACCGCCATGCCCGTCCCAGGGATCTTCAGGCTGGCGGCTTGAGCTTCCCACAAGGCGGGCAGTTCTCCGTCTTCGTAACGTCCCGACCACGGCGCGATCTGCACGAAGTAAAAAGCCAGGTCTTGCTTCCACGATTCTCGCCAGCCATCAATCAGACTCTGCATCTTGCCATAGTACGCCAAGCCGTTTTTCTGGAGCACGTTGGTTTCGCCTTGATACCAAATCGCGCCGCGAATCGCGAAAGGTTGCAACGGAGCGATCATGCCGTTGTACATCCCTCCCGACGTTCCATCGGCGATGGTCCAGGGCTCGATCGGCGACCCGCCCCACGAGCTATTGATCAAGCCCATGGGGACGTCAATCTCTTGATGAAGCTGCCGACCGAAATAGTAGAGAACGGCGGAGAACCCGGGAATTGTTTCCGGTGTACAGACTTTCCATTGGGCATCGACATCCTGAGCGGGCATGGGAGTTTGCAACTTAGGCACGTGCAGCAAGCGGATCTGAGGATGCTCGGCGGCGGCAATCGCTTCTTTGGCACCATGCGTGCTGTTAAGCGGCCACTCCATGTTCGATTGCCCCGAGCCAACCCACACATCGCCGATCAAGACATCCTCCAGTGTGATTTGATTCTTGCCTTCGACGACCACTTGGTGCGTCTTGCCATCCGCCGACACGGCGGGCAATTGGACTTGCCACTGACCTTGATCGTCGGCGGTGGCGCTGGCCGAGTGCTCGCCGAACGTCACGGTGACCTTTTCACCGGCATCCGCCCAGCCCCAGACGGGCAAGGGTCGTTCGCGTTGCAACACCAT
>JBGTHH010001142.1:0-2802 GCA_041746275.1 Pirellulaceae bacterium
GCCCTATGACGCTACCATCGCGAGTACGCAGTGCAGGAAGCCAGCGATTCAAAAATCGGATAACTGCTTGGGAGGAATGGCCACGCGCAGCGCATTCAACACGGCCACGACATCGATAATCTCTTGAACCACCGCGCCGGCCACGGGAGGCAAGTATCCCGCGGCGGCGAACAACATACCGATCAGACTCAACGCCATACCACCGACCGCACTTTGCAACGCAATCGAACGCATGCGCCGGCTGACGTGCAACAACTCGTCCACCTTCTTCAACGAGCTGTCCATGATCACCACATCGGCGGCTTCTGAAGTCACGTCGCTATTCTGCCCGAACGCGACGCCCACCGTGGCAGCCGTCAACGCCGGCGCGTCGTTGATGCCATCGCCCAGAAAGATCGAGCCAGCCTTGGCGGTCTCGGCGCGGACAAGTTCCAATTTTTGCTCAGGACTTTGATTGAAGTACACCTCCTGGATACCGACTTGTTCGGCCAAGTAGCGAACTTCGCTTTCACGATCACCGGAGACCATCATCAGCCGATTGATGGCATGTTTGGGACGCAGGTGATGGATGAACGAAGCGCCATCCGTACGTGGTTCGTCTCGAAAGCGGTAGGTCGCTGCGTAGTGTCCATCCATAACGATGACACACTCCAAGCCTCCGGCCAGCGGCGGCAAGGCGTCCGCCTGTGGCGGATACTCCCGCGCCAGTTGCTTGCGACTGAAAACGCGTATCTCGTGTTCGGCCACCGAACCCCGCAGGCCCTCGCCCGGCAGTTCGCTGATCGATGTCGATTCCACCAACTTCAAATCGCGTTGCTGCGCTGCTTCCACAACCGCCGTGGCGAGCGGATGTTTGGAGTATCGCTCCAGACTGGCGACCAACGTCAACACGTCGTCCTGATCGAACGAGCCACTGGTCAGCTCCTCGGTCAGTTGCGGTCGGCCGTAGGTCAGTGTGCCGGTCTTGTCGAAGATCACCGTTCGACAGGTATCGACTTTCTCCAGGATCGCGGGATTCTTGATGATGATGCCCAGTCGCGCGGAAAGGGAAATCGATCCGATAACCGCCACGGGAATCGCGATCAACAACGGGCAGGGCGTGGCGACGACCAACACCGCGAGGAAACGGATCGCCTCGCCGCTCACCAGCCAAGCCACAAGAGCCACGCCCACTGCAATCGGTGTATAGATGGCTCCCAACTGATCGCCAAGTCGGCGGATGTGTGGGCGCTGTTGCTCCGAGGCTTGCATCACCTGCATGATCTTTGCATAGCGTGAGTCGATTGGCAGCTTGTCCGCGCGGATCGTCAGTGCGGTCGCGCCGTTGATCGCTCCGGACAGGACTTGCGATCCCGGAGTCTTCGACATCATGTACGGCTCGCCGGTCAAGTACGACTCGTCCATCACACCATGTCCCTCGCGGACGGTTCCGTCGACCGGGCAGATCTCGTGCGGGAACACGACCAAGCTGTCGGCCACTTGAATCGCGCTCAACGCCACATCGGTCAGCGTCCCATCGCCCTGTCGATGGGCGACCGAGGGCATACGGCGAGCCAGGGCCTGCAACACCGACGACGCGCGGCGGACGGCAAACGATTCGATCGCCTCGCCACCCGACAGCATCAGCACGACGAGCGTGCCGGCCAGATACTCTTCAAGCAAGACGGCGGTGACGATCGAGATGCCGGCCAACAAGTCCGAGCCAAACTCGCGGCGAAAGAGCTTGACCAACAGATCCACCACCAGTGGGCAGCCTCCCAGCACCAGCGCCACGTACAGCGGAAATCGCGAGACAAGCTCGCCGTAGTCCGTGCCGAATCGCAGGACTAAATGCGTCGCGATGGCGACGAGCGTCAAGATGGCAATGGGACGATGCTTGCCGTCCCAGAGCTTCGCGGCCGTCAACTGGGTAGCTCCCTCCATGAACAACTCTCTTCCTGTTACTGACCGTCGAAATAGGGGGCTGACCCTTTGGTATACGGAATCACAAGCAATACGCACGCCCTGAGAGGGTCTGCCCCCTTTTTCAACTAACTGGTTCTGCCGTCGATTATGGTGACTTGCGTCCACGCGTGGCCAACGGTTGGACACGCGCACCGGACACCAAACTTGTTTCGGGTGCGAGAATGACCGTGTCTCCCTCCGCTAGTCCTTGGATGATCTGCACGTGATCGTCGTTCATCAGTCCGACTTCCACGGACTGCTGTTGAGCCTGTTCGCCGCGAACGACAAAGACCTCCCACCCTCCGTCACGGCCACGGAAGATCGCCGAGCGAGGTACCAGAATGGCATCCGGCCGTTCGTCCGTAAAGACCCGCACCCGCACGCGGTAGTCGACTCCCAATTCACGTTCGTTGCGCAGGCTCGCGACGACTCCCTCGGCAAACCGCACGATGATGATGACACGTTGTTGCTCGACGCCAAGCGAACTGATCTTCATGAAACCAGCGGGGTAGACTCGCTCGACGAACCCAGCCACGCCGCTTCCCACCGCGACGCCCAGCGCGGGACCGTAGATCTCGACGGGATCGCCGGTGCGAATGCGAACCACGTCCTCGCTCAAGACCTCAGCTTCCACTTCCAATTCATCAAGTTGCCCGATCCGCAGCAACACGGTCCCAGCATCGAGATAACGCTCTTGCCGATGGAGACGCTCGAGCACGAGACCCGAGATTGGGCTCCGCAACACGCCTCGCTCTTGTCGAATCAGGGCCTGACGCAGTCGCGCCGTGGCTTCTTGCTTTTCCTGTTCGATCACGGCTCCCGATAGACTCTTCTTGGCGATGTACTCCTGAATCACGC
>JBGTHH010001143.1:0-8933 GCA_041746275.1 Pirellulaceae bacterium
TCGAGTGCGCCGTCGCCGTCGATGGAAACGACGCACTTGCTAGGATTTCGACACGTGCATTTAATCTTGTGGTAACCGACCTCCGAATGCCCGGTCGTCATGGTCACTCGCTGGCTGTGGAGCTACTTTCACGACCACGGCCTCCCATCATCGCGGTTCATACGAGTCTGGACGATCCACGACTCGCGGAGGATTTGATGAATCGCGGCGTTGACGACATTGTCTACAAGCCCACCAACTATTTATCTTTCGCTGGCAAGATGAAAGGCTTAATCTCACATCGGCGACGAATCCTGAGCCAAGCAACCGCTTTCCAGAGCGAGTCCGCAGTCGAATGCACCCCGTCGTCCTCCATTGAACGGCCCGCCCGATCCAATGCTTTGAGACGGGCGTGCAATAACACACCAGCGTGGACGGCTTCCCCGGCCACGGCTGAACTCGCCGACTTGCTGAAGCAGGAAGAGTCGGCTGAGTTTGACAGCATCGCTCGCGTCATCCACGAGGATGATGCCTTGTGCGAGGCGATCATCAGCGAAGCCAACCATGTCGCGCTGGCCATCGGGCGCCGGAAGATTGTGAATGTGCATGAAGCGCTCAGTGCGCTCGGTACGCGACGCATCGGTGAGATCGCCAGTGCCCTTAGGTCGCTTCCATCGTAAGCGAATTCGCCCTTGTGCCGGCCCCGGCACCTTTCACAGAATTGCTGATTGACGTCGCCGCACCGAGACGATATCGTTTATCGCAGATGCACGATAGATGTCTAGGGTATCACAATGGCCGTCCGAAAAACGAAGCAACACTGTGGCGACACGTCAACGGTTGTCCTTCCGCACGATGAATCGGCGGAGCGGTTGGCCCAATTGGCTTGGGCGGTGGCGCATCCGGCGAGGATTCGTATCGTCCGTCTACTGTTGAGTCGGCAGGCATGCATGTGCGGGGAAATCGTGGACGAACTTCCTCTGGCCCAATCCACCGTCTCCCAGCATCTGAAGATTTTGAAAGAGTCAGGGTTGATCCAGGGAGAAGTCGATGGGCCGAAGGTTTGTTATTGCGTAAATCCAGCGAAGCTCAAGGAACTTAAAGACCTGATCGCGAGTATGTAGTTGGTTTTTTTTTGCATAAACCATCGTTAGTCGACGATGGGCGATTTAAGAGAATCCGTCATGAAGCCATCGTCGTCCAAGTCACCGTGGCGGGTTTTCCGAGAAAGGGAAGGGAGAACATTGAAATGTCGGATGCGTCGTGTCCCACCGAGAATTCAAAAGGGATGAGTTTTTTCGAGCGGTATCTGACTGTCTGGGTCGCGCTGTGCATCGTGGCGGGGATTGTACTCGGAAAGCTGGTTCCCGATCTGGCACGCACGCTGGATGGCATGGCTATCTCGGTCGACGGTGCTCCGGTCGTCTCGATTCCGATCGCGCTCTGCCTGTTCTTTATGATGTATCCCATTATGGTGAAGATCGACTTTGCCGAAGTCTTGCAGGCAGGCAAAGCCTATAAGCCGGTGGCGCTGACTCTGTTTGTAAACTGGGCCATCAAGCCGTTCACGATGTATGCCATCGCCGCATGGTTCCTCGGCTCGCTTCTCTTGCCCTTGATCGGTCCAGATGCGGTCGATCACGTGAAGCTGCCGCTGGGGACGAATATCGACGTGGGACAGGCCTACGGCGCGGGCATCGTCGTTCTTCAAGACGGAGTCAAGATGCTGGAAGTCCCGATGTGGCGCAGCTACTTGGCGGGCTGCATTCTGCTCGGTGTGGCTCCGTGTACGGCAATGGTGCTGGTCTGGAGCTATCTAGCACGCGGGAACGTTGGCCACACCTTGATCATGGTAGCCATCAATTCGCTGACGATGTTGGTGCTCTACGGCGTCATCGGCGGCTTCCTGCTTGGCGTTGGAAAGCTTCCCGTTCCCTGGCAGGCTCTGCTACTGTCGATCGGCATTTACGTGGCGTTACCACTTGTCGCCGGTTACCTCACTCGCAAATGGATCCTAAAAGCCAAAGGAGAACTTTGGTTTCGCGAAAAGTTCCTGCACTTGCTCACGCCGGTCACCATCGGAGCGCTGTTGGTCACTCTGATTCTGCTCTTCTCGTTTAAGGGCGAAGTGATCCTCGGCAATCCGCTGATTATTCTCTGGATTGCCATCCCGCTATTCGTGCAAACCGTGTTGATCTTCGCATTGGGATACGGCTTGGCGAAACTCCTCGGACTCTCGTATGAGAACGCCGCGCCGTCGGCGATGATCGGTGCATCTAATCACTTCGAGGTCGCGATTGCCACGGCCGTCATGCTATTCGGGCTCTCCTCTGGAGCGGCACTCGCCACCGTGTTTGGGGTGCTCATCGAAGTTCCTCTCATGCTGGCGTTGGTCCGCTTCTGCGATCGAACGAAAGGCTGGTTTGATCGGAGTGATAGTCGATTAACTACTTAGTTGACAGTCAGTCAAAGAAGGAGCGAATGTGGAAAATACAAAAAAAGTGAAAATTATGTTTCTCTGCACCGGCAATTCCTGCCGCAGCCAGATGGCCGAAGGATGGACCAGACACCTGCTGGGAGACCAAATTGAACCTTACTCGGCGGGGATCGAAGCTCACGGGATGAACCCAAACGCCGTGAAGGTGATGGCCGAGGCGGGCGTCGATATTTCTGGCCAGTCATCCAAGCTGGCCACTTCGCTGGTGGACGTCGACTTCGACTTGGTGGTTACGGTCTGTGATCATGCCGACGAAAACTGCCCGGCGTTCCTCGGCAACTCACGCGTCGTGCATGTTGGGTTCGACGATCCTCCCAAACTTGCCAGGTCAGCGGCGAGCGAAGAAGAAGCCCTCAATCATTACCGGCGTGTCCGAGATGAGATCCGAAGCTTCATCGAGAAGGACCTACCGATACGGCTGTCTGCCAAGTCTACTAGGGCGTAGCGGATTTATGGTTCATGAGGGATCACCAGCGAGAGGTCTGTGGAACATGGAAGAGTCGAAACATACGATTGTGATTGTCGGCGGAGTCGCGGGGGGAGCGTCGGCGGCCACACGGGCTCGACGGATGAACGAACACGCCGAGATCATACTGTTCGAGAAGGATGCCGATGTCTCCTTTGCCAACTGTGGCTTGCCCTATTACATCGGGGGTGAGATCGCAGAGCGTGCGAAGCTGGTGGTAGCCTCGGCGGAATTCCTGCGTCGACGATTCGCTTTGGATGTACGCACGCGGCAAGAGGTCATCGCGATCGATCGCTCGCAGAGGCAAGTATCGGTTGTCAATCATGCGACGGGCGAGAGCTACGTGCTGCGTTACGATAAACTGATTCTGTCGACCGGCGCATCGCCGATCGTGCCCCCGATCCCTGGACGGGACGCGGCGCAGGTCTTCACGTTGCGGAATTTGGCCGATACCGATCGCATCAAGCAGGCGGTCGATCAGAGTCGATCGCGGACCGCCGTGGTGATCGGCGGCGGCTTCATCGGGCTGGAGATGGTCGAGCAGCTTGTTCGTCGCGGTCTGCGGACGAGCTTGGTGGAGCTACAATCCCAAGTGCTCCCGTTATTCGATCCTGAAATGGTCCAGCCCGTCGAACAGGAGTTGACTGCCCAGGGCGTCGAACTGGTGTTGGAGGATGGCATTGCCCGAATCGAGACCGATGAAGCGGGTGTCGCGACCGGCGTCGCATTGACCAGTGGGAGAAAGATTTCCGCCGAGCTGGTGATTCTAGGGATCGGCGTCCGCCCCCAAGTACGGCTGGCTCAAGAAGCGGGCTTGGAACTGGGCGGATCGGGAGGCGTGGTGACCAATCGATATCTGCAGACCAGTGATCCGCACATCTATGCCGTGGGTGACGTCGTCGAATACACGTATGGTCCGACTGGATCGGGGTTGCGCGTGCCGCTGGCTGGACCGGCGAATCGTTCGGGCCGATTGGCGGGCGAACATGCGGCAACCGGTCGTTCCGCCGCTATGGCGGACGTGTTCGGCACGGCGATTGTGCGTGTCTTCAACCAAACGGCGGCCTTGACCGGGCTGACGGAAGCTTCTGCGAAGCGACTGGGAATCTCCGCGCGCAGTGTAACCATTCTGGCCAACCACCATGCGGGCTATTACCCCGGCGCGCAGCCGCTGACGCTGAAGTTGTTGTACGAAGCACCGAGTGGGCGCGTGTTAGGCGCGCAAGCGGTGGGCGGCGACGGAGTCGACAAACGGATTGATGTGATCGCGACAGCGATGGCGTTGCGAGCCACTGCTTACGACTTGGCGGGCCTCGATCTGGCTTACGCCCCTCCGTTTGGAGCCGCCAAGGATCCGATTCATATGGCCGCATTCGCCGCTTGCAACGACTTGGATGGAGTCGAGTCGTTTGTTTCCGCGGCTGCTGATTTGGCGGGAAAACAAGTCGTGGATGTCCGCACCGCCGCCGAAGTCTCAGTTCGTCCTTTGGCTGGCGTGACCGACTGCGTCAACATTCCGCTGGATGAACTGCGCGATCGATTGGCGGAATTGGATCCGCAACGTGCTACGGTCGTTTCGTGTGCCGCGGGTGTGCGCGCCCATGTCGCCGTACGCATCTTGCGCCAGCATGGTTTTGTTACGGTGGCGAATCTGGTGGGCGGTGCGACGTTGCGCCAGCGAGCTTGGGATAGCGGCAGGCCAAAGTAGTCGTCGATTCAACAAGAACGGTCGAGGTTCGTTCAGTATATTGAATCGCGCGGGTCGATCGAGCTAGTTCACACTCGCCACGAAGCCGCCGCGCAGTTCGCTGGCGTGGTCCAATTCGGAGTGTTGGAGTGAGTCCAGGGCTGCGGTTAACTCTTGCTGCAACTGGCTGCGGCAAAACGTCTGCATGCCGTACAAATACGAAGCCCGCTCGATGGCCGACGCGGGTGCCGCGCTGGAAACGAGTTTATCAAAAGCCTCTTGCGCGGCATCGTGCCCAATACGATTCCGGTCCTCATACACAATCATGGTCTGCCCCCATGTGGATGAAAGGATACTGGTCCCACGCAAGTATAGGCCACAATCCGGACTTGGGACGGCACGGCGATTGAAATCAGGTTCTGGTGGTGTCGCTTGCTTGACGGTCGTCGAGTGTGAGCTAAACTGCCGACGAACCCGATTCGGGCGGAGAAAGATCGAGGAACGTGATGACGGATGACATGACGACGGTGGGAGCGTTACGCGATCTGATTCGCGAGTTCGTGGAGCAGCGCGATTGGCAACAATTTCATTCGCCCAAGAACCTGAGTATGGCGCTGAGCATTGAAGCCGCAGAACTCATGGAGCACTTTCAATGGATCTCAATTGAGAAGTCGCGGGAGATCACTGCCGATCCTGAAGCTCTCGCGGCGGTGGCCGAGGAGATTGCCGATGTGGTCAGCTACGCGCTGGCGCTGGTGAATGCCCTGGACCTCGATCTCAGTCAGGTCTTGCGAGCCAAGATGGAGAAGAACGTTCGGAAATATCCCGCAGCCGAGTTTCGGGGGCGCTACGGCCGACGAGATGCTGGCGATGCTTGAGGTTGATGTCTTAATTGCGTCGGGTCAGTCAGGCAGCGCGGTCGATACGACGCAACTGCGGTCGACGTCGCGGAAACAATCCATCGCCCAAGACGCTTAAGGCGACGCGATCTTCGAGATTGGGGCGGAAGATCGTCAGCAGCGTCAGCGGCAGGAACCACGCCATATAAGTGCCGCCACCATCGCCATGCCAAAACTGTGTGGCCACCATCACGGCCCCGGAACAACTGAGCAGCGTCCCCAGGTTCTTTTGAGCCGGCCAGAGCGCGAAGCTGAAACTGATGACGACGAACGCCGCCAAAATCGGGAACCGATAAACCGGATCCCAGCCCAGCCCCCACACGCCGAGTAGTCGTTCCGTGCGAGGTAACCAGATTCCGAACATGCGCTGGACATTGTTCACAAAATCAGCGTAGTCGCTGGATACGAAGATCAGTGAGAGGACCGACACGCAGAGCATGATCGCGACACCGGACGTGAACCGCATCAACCCGCGTTGCCAGTAGAAGCTGATCCAGAGCGGCAGCAAAAAAATCGGATAGTAGGCCACTCCAATCGCCAATCCGATGAAGCTTCCCGCCACAATGGGTCGACGATAACAGAGCACACCCCAGATCAAAAGTGCGGCAGGCAGAATGTGGATGACGCTTCCCGTCATCATCGCGGTGTAGGGAAGCATCAAGTACAACGTCGCGACTCCAATACCCATCTTCATGCTGCCGAAGTGACGATAGCCAATGGCGACGATGCCGAGCACTACGGCCAAGTGGGAGATAATCGCCATGGTTTTGGCCGTGCGAATGTAACGTGCGTTGGTCGGGACTGCTTCCTGCCAATACAGTGGCGTGGTGACCAAGCTGGGAATCGAATGCAGGAGCGCATTGCCTGGTCCATGGCGATGGAGATCCTTGGTCATGTCGGCAT
This sequence comes from Pirellulaceae bacterium, assembly GCA_041746275.1. GTDB lineage: Bacteria > Planctomycetota > Planctomycetia > Pirellulales > Pirellulaceae. The sequence goes on from JBGTHH010001143.1 coordinate 6,432, forward strand.
CGACGACTCCGGCGAGCAGTTGCTCGGCACCTTTCGCGCCCGCCAAGTCCGCGTCGGTAGTCGGGCTCTGGATGACGTTGGCCATCAGAAAAACGAACATCGAACATCCGATGAAGGCCAATCCGCCCGTGGATAGATTTGGTTCAAGCAGTGGGCGACGGACCATCGTGGGGTCGAGCAACAGCCGCGCGAGTAGCACGCCGAGGACACTCCACAGCCAAATGTAGCCGACCAGCATGACGGCCTTACCCGAGAGCTCACGAGGCTGTTCGGAACGCGAGTCGCCATCGGTGGCGGTCAACAAATCCTCCTCGAATGCCGCAACTTCCTCCACCGCTAGTTCGCCAACCGCTCCTTGTGAGGTATCACCTGGCGGACCGAATTGAGGCACGCTCAACGAGGTTGGACTCGCTTCCGTCATCACGGTCGAGTCGACGAGCTCCGTATCCAGTTCATCGCTGGAGACCTCCTGCCAAGCGCGTTGCTGCCCGAAATGGACCAGTAGCAATCCCGGTGCTAACAGGATCAACAGCGCAATATCAAGATTGCGAACGCTCCAGAAACGTCCAAACTTGAAGTACACTCCGATCATCAACAGCGACGACAGGTAAACCCAGGTCGTGGGATGCACCGGATAGTATTGGAAGAGAAACTCGCTCATGACGTTCTGGCGCCGACCCAAAATGGAAATCGGGAGGGGATTTGTTCTCGGTCGCCCTGGCTTTCCCGATGGGCGATCGTTTCGTCGACACGGACTCTTCGCCAACGTCCCTGGGTTTTGATCCCCGGTGCCTCAATGAGCACGTGCCTCAATGAGCACGCGCCCAAACGAGCACGCTGGAATTCATAAACTTAAGCAACTAGCATACCGCTTACCGGGTGATTTTCAAGGCACTGCGAGGCCAAATCACTCGCCGTTGTGTCGACAAAACTTCCCTGATCGTTACGATTTACGTCCACAAAACTACGGACTCGTCCGGCCTCGACGCCCCACACTCCCATGAGTTGCCGAGCTGCGTGATCGAGTCACATTTCGGAGAGGCAGCATGTTGTCGGTCTTCGAGCGATTATCCGAGGCCCTACTTGCCGCAGACGCTCATTTCGATGTGCTGCGTCATTCGCCGGTTTTCACGAGCGACGAGGCCGCTCAAATTAGGCGAACCACCCTATCCAGCGGTGCCAAGGCCCTGATCTGTAAAGTGGATGATCGATTCCTCATGTTCGTCTTACCCGCCGATCGACGACTCGACAGCAAACAGACGCGGAAAGGGCTCGGAGCGAAAAGCATTCGATTTGCCAGTCCTGACGAGGTATTGGAGCTGACCGGCCTGAAGCCTGGTGCCATTCCGCCATTTGGGTCACTGTTCGCCCTGCCGACTTACTGCGATCAACGGTTAGCGGACGAGTCGGTGATCAACTTCAACGCGGGCGATCATGCGATCTCCATCAGCTTGGCGTTCGCCGAGTACCAACGGGTGGAGCAGCCGACGATGGGTCGCTTCGCCACGGAGGACTCGGTTTAGCCACATTTCCGGCGGCGTCGCCCTGGCGGTTCGCCGGCCGATGGAGAAGATCGTTTCCAGCGAGTTAATTCACCGACAAGCGATCGCGTGCTTCAGCGGCCCAAGGACTTTCGGGGGCGAGCGTCAGGAATTGCCGCCAGTGCGAATTTGCTTCCTCCGATCGATCCAACTCGTCCAAAGTGCGAGCCAAATGGTAATGCACGTCGGGGTAATCGGGATGATGCGCGAGCGTTCCTTGAAAGGCTGCGATCGCCAACTCGAACTCGCCGGTCTCGGCCAAGACACAGCCCAAATTGGCCCGCGCCTCGACGAAGTTTTCGTCGAGTTCGATCGCCATGAAATAGCGTTCCCGAGCAGCGGAGATATCGCCTAACTGATACAACAACTCCGCCAAATGGAAACAGATTTCAGCCTTGGCACCGCCAGCGGATAGTGCGGCGCGATACATTTCGACGGCGGCCTCCAGTTGCCCCTCGTCCTCATAGGTGATCGCGGCCTCGACCATTTCCACGGGGGTCACCAGCTCCGATTGCTCGGCGAGGTGATCGGCCAGCGAGACGGTTCCAGGACGATAGGGCTCGGCATCCATGCTGACGGATTTGGTGCCCAGCGCGTCGAAGTCGATTCGCAACTGGCCACCCGGCTCGACCAACCCTTCGCCCTGGCGCAGGAGCAACTGTTTCCCTTCGACGATGACGGATAGTTGCGCGAGCGGTCGCTCGACATCGGGGAAGTATCGCGATAGGGAGGCGAGTTTGGCTTCGATGGCCGAAGGCGACGCGCCGGCCGCCAGTAATTGGGCGAGTCGTTGCGCGGTGGCGATCTCCTGGAACTCAAAATAGGGTAAGCGATGAACCTCACGGGCCGGAACGATCAACCCGCGACGATGCCAACGTCGGATGATGGAAACCGATACGCCCAACAGATCGGCCAGCATGGAGGGTGTGTAGAGCCGTCGGATGTGCTGCTCGGCCTCGAC
>JBGTHH010001144.1:0-4170 GCA_041746275.1 Pirellulaceae bacterium
GTCCCCTGGTTTCAGAGTTCATTTGTTTTTTCTGTAATACTCAGCGTTCCTGGGCGTTAAACAGATAGAAACTTGAACAGCACATAGGTCGACGATGCCAAATCAAGGAAACGGCTGCGATCAGCGACAGTGGGTCTTATCGGCGCTCGATGAACACGAGTGCCGATTGACTCGCTATGCCATCCGCATGGCGGGCGATGAAGAGGCCGCCCGCGATGCGGTGCAGCATGTATTCTTGCGGCTGTGCGACCAAAGCCCTGCCGAGCTGAATGGACGTCTGTTGCCGTGGCTGTACACGGTCTGCCGTAACAAGATCGTGGACCAACTGCGGCGCGACGGTCGCCATGAATCGCTCGACACGCCCGATTCGAACGCCATCGTCGGTCGCGAGCCCGATCCGGCGTTGACGGCGGAACAGCAAGATCTCGGTGAGTGGTTGCGCGAACTTGTGGAAACCTTGCCCACGAGCCTTAGCGAAGTCGTCGATCTCTGGCTGGACGGGTTCTCGCATCTTGAAATCGCCGAGATTACGGATCGCACACCGGGCCACGTCCGCGTGCTGGTCCACCGAGCCTTAACGCGTCTTCGCGAGCATCCCCGCACCCGCGAGCTGCTGGCGGAGGACAGTTCCCCCAAAAACCTATCACAGCCCACCAACTAGCGAGACTTGTGATGAACGACCAACCAGAACGCATCGCGCCCGAAGAAGAGCAAGCCGCACGCCTTACCGCTTGCGCCTTGGGCGAATTGAATGAGGAGGAGCAAGCCGAATTGAAATCGCAATTGGTAGAACGGCAGCCTTCGCTTGGCGAGCAGAGTGCCGCTGCGGGCTCGTCCAGTAGTGCCGAAGTCAAGCAGTTGGTAAACGCTCTGCGGCGAGTCCATCGTTCTACGCAATTGCCGGATCGTTCGATCGCTCTCCGCGTGGCAGTCGAATCGAAATTGGCCAACGACGCGAACTATGTCTCACGGAGCGTAGCGTCGCCCATGAAGACGTCCCGGCAGCGTGTATGGATTACGTTGGCAGTCGGGTTATCGCTGTTATTTGTCGCCAGCTCAATTCCTCTCGTTCTGTGGTACAACCTCTCGGTACAAGCACCTGAGACCGAGTTGGCTCTGGTTGCTAGTCGAGAATCGGAAATTCGGCGGCTTACCGGCGAAAATTCCCGGTTGCAAGCTGAATCGAAGCGAGTCGACGAAGAACTCGCGACAATAGGCGCGCCACTTCACGATGGTCTCGCCGAGGTTAAGGAGCGGGACAAAGAAGTGCAGCTCCTCGTAACACCCCGGATAATTATCCCGGAGGAGCAGGAACCATTGGCGGGGACAGTTACGCGGGAGCAGTCCGGCGTTGTAACTAACAGAGCAAATCAAGCTCCGACGAAGAACTATGGTGGTTATCCCTCGGATCAACTCGCCGCCGGATCGGCAATGCCACATGTTGGTAGGGGGGGTGTCACACGCGGCTCTGGCGCAGGCACCTACGGTGCTGGCGAGATGCTCGGTGACGCAGGCATGGGCACGGAGATGTACGGTGCGGGCGGAAGGATGGGCATGCCCGGTGGAATGGGCGTGGATGCCGGAATTGTTGTCGAAGAGGGAAGAGTAATCGTGGGTGGTCAGACGTTGCCAAGTCCGCATTACTTGACGGACGACGTACAGTATTTCGCCCCTGGGCCGGAGTTTAAACTGTCTCGCGAAGCGGCCGCGACGAAGGCGGTTTCTGATCTGCACAGTCTGTCGCAGCTTCGCAGAACAAGTAACGCCAATGAACAGTACGTGCAAATCGTCGAGAATCGCTTTGCGTCCGTCACCGACCAGCCGCTGTCGACGTTCTCGATCGATGTCGATACGGCTTCCTACGCCAACGCCCGTCGGTTTCTCTCGCAGAACCAGTTGCCTCCACCCAATGCGATTCGGATCGAAGAGTTCATCAACTACTTCCGCTACGATTACCCCGCGCCGAAGGAAGGCGAACCGTTCTCGGTCAACTTGGAAGTCGCCCAGTGCCCGTGGCAGCCCGCTCATCAACTCGTACGTATTGGCCTCAAAGGCAAAGACATTCCAAGGGAAAAGCGTCCCGCTACGAACGTCGTGTTCCTGCTGGACGTCTCCGGTTCGATGCAGGACGCGAACAAGTTGCCGCTGTTGAAGCAAGCCATGAAGCTGCTGACCGATCAACTCACGGAAAGCGATCGCGTGTCGATTGTGACCTATGCTGGGAACGCCGGCTTGGCGCTCGATACGACCTACGGCGAGAGCAAGCAGACGATTCGCGACGCCATCGACGCGCTGAACGCGAACGGCTCCACCAACGGCAGCGCGGGCATTCAACTGGCCTACGAGAAGGCCATCCAGTCGTTTCTTAAAGAAGGTGCGAACCGCGTGATTCTCGCCACCGACGGTGATTTGAACGTCGGAGTTACCGATGATGACGCGCTCGTCGAATTGATCAAGGCCCAAGCGGCCAGCGGTGTCTTTCTGACGGTGCTTGGTTTCGGTGAAGGCAATCTCAAGGATGGGAAACTTGAAAAACTGGCCGACAACGGCAACGGCATGTACGCCTACATCGACTCGTTGCGCGAAGCTCGCAAGGTGCTCGTCGAGCAAATCTCCGGCAGTCTCGTGACCATCGCCAAGGACGTGAAGATCAAGGTCGAGTTCAATCCGGCGGAAGTCGCCGCTTATCGGCTGCTGGGCTACGAGAACCGGCTGATGTCAGCACCTGAGTTTGACAACGACGCCAAAGACGCTGGCGAGATCGGGGCGGGGCATACGGTCACCGCGTTGTACGAGATCGTCCCATCGAAGGAAAAGGAACAGGTCACTTCGACCGCGACATCGCTCAAGTACCAACGTCCAGTCACGCCGACCGAACCGCCCCAGGAACTGACTGCCGCCGCCAAGTCGGGCGAGTTGCTGACGCTGTTCCTGCGATCCAAACAGCCGGACGCCAACGAAAGTACACTCAGCGAGTTCACCGTCGAGAACAAACAACGAGCGTTCGACGACGCTTCGCTCGACTTCCGATTTGCCGCGGCAGTCGCCTCGTTCGGCATGGTGCTGCGGAACTCTGAGTTCCGAGGCAACTCGTCGCTGGCGGACATCGAACAGATCGCCAGTTCGGCCATCGGCAGTGACGAGCATGGGCATCGCACTGAATTCCTCGACCTCGTTCGCAAAGCCAGCACGTTACAGTCGCCACGGTAGCGAGCCATTCGAACGTCGTGTATGACGAGGCTGGCACCGTCTACGGTTACGACCGCGTAAGCCAACCGATCGTCCGCCACCCCATGGCTGACCTGCCAGCCGTTCTTAGGTCAACAGACGGCGACGGCGTCGCCAATGGCCCGATGTGGAGCCCTCGTCAACCGTGGATTGTCAGAATTATCCGAATCCATCATGATTGGGACTTGTCGCCAAGGTAGCTTATGCCGTTTCGCCGCGTCCCCGCCCGCTAGGATCGCCGATGCCCACCGCTGATGTGTTTTCCGAAGTCAAAGGACCGCTGAACAGTGTCACTTACTACCTGCGCCGAATCACCGCGGAAGAAGAGTTGGGGCGGCCATTTCTCTTTACTGTCGAGCTGTTCTGCGAAAAAACCGATCTCGATGCGTACGATCATCTGGGCAAGTCGTTGACGGTCAGCATCACGATGCCGGATGGCGAGAAACGGCATTTCAATGGGCTGATCAGCCGCTTTGCCAATGTCGGGCATTTTGGAGGCTATCAGGTCTATCACGTGCTGCTGCGTCCCTGGCTGTGGTTCCTGTCACACGCCGCCGACTGTTGGATCATCCAGACCAAGAGCGTGCCGGACATTCTCGAAACCGTCTTTCGCGACAAGAATGGATTTACGGACTTTCGTCGGTCGTTGGAGGGCGACTACGGCGTACGCGACTACTGCGTGCAGTATCGCGAAACGGACTTCGACTTTGTCAGCCGGCTGATGGAGCGCGAAGGAATCTATTACTACTTCGAGCATACCGAGAAGCTCCATAAGTTGGTGCTGGCCGATTCCTCGAATGCCCACCCCGCGATCACGCCCAAGAACACCTTGCCATTTCGCCGTCCAGGCGACGCCTATACGGGTGAGGATCATATCGCGGAATGGCAACGCACGCAGGACGTTCAGACAGGTTCCTACGCCTTGAGGGCCTTCGACTTCGA
>JBGTHH010001145.1:0-5867 GCA_041746275.1 Pirellulaceae bacterium
GCGGTTCGTTCTATGCATCCACAATCGTTTCGCGTATCACCTCATCCGGGCTGGTCATACCTTGGAACATGAAGGCGGTGCCGGCGTCGCGCAAGGAAACCATGCCGAAGTTCCGGGCCGCCTCGCGCAGTTCATCCGACGAGACATTGCTCATCACCAAATCGCGGAGCGTGTCGTTCATGATCATCAACTCGAAGAGACCGACGCGGCCTTTGTAACCGGTGTTGTTGCAAATCTCGCAACCCTTGCCGCGATAGAACTTCTGATCCTCGGTCAGCTCCTCGCGTTTCAGGCCCAAGTCGATCAGCATGTTATCAGTGGGTTCGATTTCGTCGCGACACTGGCTGCAAATCCGCCGCACCAAGCGTTGCGCGAGGATCGCCTCAACGGTGGCGGCGATCATAAAGGTCGGAACCCCCATGTCCTTCAACCGATTGATCGTGCTCGGCGCATCGTTGGTATGCAGCGTGCTAAACACCATGTGGCCGGTGAGCGAAGCCTGAATCGCGATCTCGGCGGTTTCGATATCGCGAATCTCGCCCACCAGAATCCGATCGGGATCTTGACGCAAAATGGCCCGCAAGGCGGCTGCGAAGGTCACACCGATATCGGCATCGATCTGCACTTGAATAATGCCATCGATGTCGTACTCGACGGGATCCTCGGTCGTGATCAACTTATCGTCGATCGTGTTCAAGTCGCTGAGCGCGGAATAGAGCGTCGTGGTCTTGCCTGACCCGGTCGGCCCCGTGACGAGCACAATGCCGTTCGGCTTGCCAATCACGGCCTTGAAAGCCTTCATGGTCGGCGCGTCCATTCCGACTTTGCTCAAGTCGAGCGAGACCACGGAGCGATCGAGCACCCGCATGACGACGCTTTCGCCGAACATCGTGGGCAGCACGCTCACCCGCAAGTCCACCGGATGGCCGCCCACCGACAGTTCGATGCGACCGTCCTGGGGCATCCGCCGCTCGGCGATATCGAGGTCCGCCATCACCTTGATGCGGGTGGTAATCGCGAACGCCAAGTGACGCGGTGGAGGCACCATCTCATACAGCACTCCGTCGGCCTTGATCCGAATCCGGAACTCGTCCTCAAACGGCTCGAAGTGAATATCGCTGGCATGATCCTTGATCGCCAGCAACAAGATCATATTGAGCAGCTTGCGCACCGGAGCGCTATCGGCCAGCGCCTCGGCGTTGGTCAAGTCGAAGGTCTCCTTGGTGGCCATGCTCTTTTCGGCCATCCGCTTGAGATCCTCGTCGTCCTCCATATCGCTGATCAACCGCTCGACACTCTCGCCACCCGCGTCGTAGTACTTCTCGAGCGACTTGACGATTTCGCGTTCCGTGGCGACCAGGATGCGAATATCCAGGCCAAGGAACGTACGCAACTCGTCCTGAATCGACAGGTTCTGGGGATCGCAGGTCGCCACCGTTAGCTCATCCCCTTCCCGCTTGATCGGGATAATGCGGTAGAGCTGCGCCATCGTCTCCGAGATTTGGTCCTTGAGATCCGGCGTCACGACGAACTCGGCCAAGCTGATCACCTGCATGTTCATCTGCTCGGCCAACGCCTGAGCCAGTTGCTCGTCGGTGATCAACCCGAGCTCTTCAGCCACCTTGCCGAGCTTTTCCCCAGGCTGACGGTCCTGCTCTTCGAGGAGCATTTCGAGTTGATCATCGCTGATGAACCCGAGGTCAACCAGAATTTGTCCGATTCGGCGAATGGCCATACTGCGTGGTCCAACTTTTGATGCTAGGAAGCGGAACTCGTCACAATCGCGAAGGGAACTTTGTCAAATCATGCCGGCGCACCACTCGGTTCTTGTTCTTCATCCAGGATGCCGCGTCGGGCGTTGACGATCCGTTTCGCCAAATCGTCAGGATTCTGAGCCTTGCCAAGCACATCTTCGAGCGTGCATTTCTCCTCACGCCACAGATTGAACAGGGCGTCGTCCATCAACACCATGCCGAACTTGGCACCGGTCTGGATGGCCGAGTTGATACGGAACGTCTTGTTCTCACGAATCAGATTCGCAATGCCGGGCGTGACGACAAGCACTTCGTAGGCGGCACAGCGTCCACCGCCAACGCGCGGCAGCAGCGTCTGCGCGACCACGCCAATCAAGGCCGTCGAAAGCTGGGTGCGGATCTGGTCCTGCAAATTGCCGGGAAAGGCATCGATAACGCGGTTGACCGTGCCCTGGGCACTATTGGTATGTAGCGTGCCAAACACCACGTGCCCCGTTTCCGCCGCCGAGATGGCCGCTTCGATCGTTTCCAAGTCACGCATTTCGCCGACCAGAATGACGTCCGGGTCCTGACGCAAGGCCCGTCGCAACGCATCCGAAAAGCTAGGTACGTCCACATGGACTTCGCGTTGATTGATCGTCGACTTCTTGTGTTCGTGATAAAACTCGATGGGGTCCTCGATCGTAATGATGTGATGGTCCACCGTTTCGTTGATGTAGTTAACCAGACTCGCTAACGTCGTGCTCTTGCCAGAACCGGTAGGTCCCGTCACCAGAAACAGCCCGCGGGGCCGCATGACCATCTTCACGACGCAGTCCGGCAAGCCGAGCTGTTCGGGGGTCAGCTTGTCGGTCGGGATCTGCCGGAGCACCATCGAAATGACGCCCTTCTGCTTGAAGATCGAGACGCGAAAACGAGCCTGATCGCCGAACGCGAATCCAAAGTCGGAACTGCCGTTCTCCTGCAACTCCCGCTGACAGCGATCGGGCGCGATGCTTTTCATCAACGCCACCGTGTCTTCGGGCTCTAGCGTCTTGGTTTCCAATTTGCGCATCCGACCATGCAGTCGGAACACGGGAGGCTGGCCCACCACAATGTGAATATCGCTCGCACCTTGCTTCACCGCCGCCTGCAAAAGCTTGTCAATCAGGACTGTTTTCGTGGGACCAACCATGCCATGCCTCAATACGAAGTAGATGGGAAGAACGTCGAGTTGCGACAAGCCTCTCGACGCCGAACGGCTGAGAGCCTACATGCCTGAAGGACAAGGAAATGCGAAACGTTGAATTCCAACATGGCCGACTTCTTCGCTGCTCCCCGCGTTTTCCCCTGTGAAGACGCTTGGAGCACGTGTCGATTATTGGTGGCCTGTCGGTTGGAAGGCAAACATTTGACTAAACTTGTCGTTCTGCTCTCGAAAAAACGTAACAACATAACTCAGAGCCTGTCCGAAAAGGCGTCAGACCCTCTCCGGCAAGGCCCTTAGACCGGAATGACATCCTGCTCATTCCGCTTCGCGACGCGATACACCTCCTCCAAGGTAGTGACTCCCTTCATGGCCTTCTGAACTCCGTCCACGTACAAGGTGCGCATCCCTTCGGCGATCGCCAACTTGCGAATTTCCTGGGTGGAAGCGGCATTGAAGATCATCTCGCGGACCTTGGAATTCACCATCATTAGCTCATGAATCCCAATGCGCCCGCGATATCCCTTCTTTTGACAGTAGTTACAACCCTTGCCATGAGCAAATTCGGCATGCTTGGCGGCGTCGAGCGGAATGCCCGCTTCGATCAATGCCGCTTCGCTAGGCATGTACTTGGCCTTGCAGCGGGCACAAATCACGCGAACCAGCCGCTGGGCCAGGATGCCGATCACGCTGCTGGCAACCAAGTATCCCGGGACTCCCATATCGGTCATGCGTGTCACGGCGCTTGGCGCATCGTTCGTATGAAGTGTACTGAATACCAAGTGTCCAGTCAGAGATGCCTGAATTCCCATCGATGCAGTCTCCTGATCCCGCATCTCACCGACCAGAATGATATTGGGGGCTTGGCGTAGCATGGCACGAATAATGAGGGCGAAGTCGAGTCCGATGTTGTGGCGAACCTCGCATTGATTGATGCCCGGCAAGTAGTACTCGACCGGGTCCTCGGCCGTGATGATCTTCGTGTCGGGGCGGTTCAAGAAGTTCAAACCAGCGTACAAGGTGGTGGTTTTCCCCGATCCGGTGGGGCCCGTTACCAGTACGATGCCGTTGGGTCGTTTGATAAGCTGGGTAAATTTATCGAACGTATCCTCGGAGAAGCCGAGCTGCCGGACGCCGACCTTAATGTTGTCCTTATCGAGCAATCGCATGACGACCGATTGACCGTGATTGGTGGGCAGCACGCTCACGCGAAGGTCCAGTTCCTTTTCGCCAACGGTCACTTTAATACGCCCGTCTTGGGGGCGTCGGCGTTCGGCAATGTCGAGCTTGGCGAGAATCTTGATGCGCGAGAGGATCGCGGACAGCAAGCGGCGTTGAGGACTGTCGCGTTCGATCAAAACGCCATCGATGCGATAGCGAATGCGAATGCGGTCCTCGAACGGCTCGACGTGAATGTCCGAGGCCCGCAATTGCACGGCCTCGCTAATCATGAGATGTACCAGACGGACAATTGGCGCGCTGTTCTCGTCAACGATCTCGTTTCCTTCGCCCGTCTCCCCCACGGTCTCCGTGAAATCGATCGCCGTGTCCGTGAACTCCTGTAACATCGAGTCGGCGCTTTCCCCCTCAACTTGGCCATAGTAACGATTAATGGCTTCTTTAATGTTCTCTTCGGGAGCCAAAGCCACATCGACTCGGCGGTTGAGGATGAATCGCAGCTTTTCGATCGTCTCCATATCCAGCGGATCGCTCATGATCACGACGAGCGAATCCTCGTCTTCCGACATCGGCAGGATCCCGTTCTCGCGGGCCACCGACTCGGGCACGAGCTCGATAATGTGCTCGGGAATAACAACTTCGGTCAGATCGACGTAGTCCAGCTTGTGATGCTCGGCCATCGCGCGCATCACGTCCTCACCACTCGCGTACTGCAACTGAACCAAACAATCCGCCACCGCCTTGTTATTGTCGCGAGCCATGCGCTCAGCTTCCGAGAGCTGGTCCAGGCTGATGACGCCTCGCCGAATGAGCAGATCGGTCCAATCTTCCCGTTTCTTAGCCATTTATTGCAGATTCTCCAGTCGCAAGTAGCGTATCGGCGCGACGAATCCAGCGAATGCCGTTCGTAGAGACGCGTCGTTCACTACATCTTGCCCTAACTCGACTTAACTTGTCAATTAACTTAACTCGACGATGGCTCGATCCACTCACTTGCGGGTCGAGCTTGATCTTGTGATCTTCCTACCCGCTAGCGGTATCACACCAGCATCGAAAGGTTACGATGGTCTTGAGTACCGAGCACGGGTTGTCGCCGCCTGGCGAACGCCGCCGTTCGTCAGTTGATCTTGACTTAAACAGCAGAAGCTGAGACTCCTCGCAGAGATTCATGATCGCCAACTCGGAGGAGCCGCATGTCAAAGCCTCGGATCAAATCGCTGCTAATTGGCTTCCCTTTACTCGCCATCGCCATCCTACTCGGAACTGTGATGTTCGCCGGTGGTTCCGCGGGTGGCACGCTTCCGTCTGGACGTAGCGTAATGACACACTCAGACTCGGTATTGCTTTCGTCCACGTTCTCGTCCGACACGGCCACGATTGAAACGGCGGGAAAGAAGATCCTGGTACAGCCCACGTCGCTAATCGTGGACGGAGTGACTGTGGCCAACATCGACCAAGGCGTGGCAGATGTGCAGGTATGTGTAAAGCGTGGTGTGGTAACGTTCGTGGCGGATGGCAGGCCCGTTCAAACCTCGTTGCGTTAGGGTGGACCGCCGCGCAAGCACATCACCAAGTTCTTAACATCCCAGACTATGGCCGGGTCGGCACCACCGTGTCGTAGCGCAAGCCCGTCGCCTGAGTGCGGCGTCGATACACACGATCTCCACATGTGGCCACCAGCCAATCCAATTGCGTGCCGCCGAAGGTGACGTTGCTGATCCGTTTCCGATGGGGCTGTTGAATCACGC
>JBGTHH010001146.1:0-2904 GCA_041746275.1 Pirellulaceae bacterium
CATCATGTGTGGGCAGCGTTGCTGCGTGCTGCACTTTCCACACGGCGTCGTGTTGTTGTCGTCTACGTGGAGCCAGATGACTACCGGCCAAGTCTTACTCCCACCGAAAATGAAATATTTGATCTGAGCGAACGAATCGAAGGCATTTCGCCACTGCCAGGATTCGCGAGACTTCGAGAAGCCGGAGACCAAACTTGCTTTATTCCGTTATTGGGATTTGAAGGCACCAGAGTCTCCTACCTCATTTCGCAACTTGAACCCCCAGGCGGAAAGATCATCCCTGTCGTTGGCGTTCCCGGATTTCGACCGGAGTACCCCTTTTCGACGTACATCGGAAATCGGTCAGCGCTGAGTCAGACACAAGCTTGGAAGAAGGTGAGGTATGCGCAAGCAAATTGCCCGTTCGACTTGTTTTACGTTTTGGAAGACATCCAACGCCATTACAGCGAGCACGTTTTGAAGATCGCTCCAATTGGAACAAAGCCACATGCTGTCGGTTGTGTTCTCTATGCAATCGCAAATCCACGGACTGTCGAACTCGTATACGATCATCCGATACGCAAGGCACGAAGGACTGCTGGTACAGGTCGACTTTTGACCTATCAGGTGTCTTCACTATTGGGATAGACGTTGTGACGGATAAGTTCTTTACTCCTAAGTCCGTTGCAAGGCGCCTCGTGTCGTTCCTTCGGCGCGAGCCTGACACCTATATCGCGGATTTCGCTGCGGGTGACGGCGAACTTCTTCGCGCAGCGACCGAGAAATGGCCGAGTGCTCAGTGTGTCGCGACCGACATTGATCATGCGTGCGTCGCGAAACTAAGTCGAGAGCATCCCAACTGGGAAGTGGGGCGATGTGATTTTCTCAACTATCGGTCGAGAGTCGCAAGTCCACTGCTCCGTGGGAAGGTGGGTGAAATGAGCCTGATTTTGCTGAATCCGCCCTTCAGTTGTCGAGGCAATCGGACAATAGCGGTTGACGCTCCCGAACACAAAATCCAGTGCAGTATCTCAATGGCATTCATGCTAAATGCCGTTCACTATCTGAATTCGACTGGTCGTCTGGTTGCGATTCTTCCCGCCTCTTCGCCAACAAGTCAGAAAGATAGCTCAGCGTGGGCTTACTTAGCGAAGAAGTTTTCCGTGCGTACAGTCGCTGATTTTGGATTGCGCACATTTCCCACCTGCGCGGCTCGGACAATCATCGTGCGATTGCAGAGGAAAACTATCTCCCATGAGAGACCAGTGGGCGACACTGCATTGAGTCGAAGCCTAGCGATCAAGTCGACAATTGTCCGTGGAGCGGTCCCAATGCATGCCGCTCGCAATGGGCTCGCTGGCAGTGTGTTTCCCTTGGTCCATACAACGGACCTACAAGGCGAGCAGATTTACGCAACCGAACACTCGCTGCGCAATCTCAATCGTTACGCCGTTGGGCCATCCGTCCTCATCCCGCGCGTTGGACGCCCTTCACCGAACAAGTGTGTCTTGTACCTAGCCCGCAAACGCCTTGTGTTATCTGATTGCGTCTATGCGATTCGCTGCCAGACAAGCGACGACGCGCGACAGCTGCACGGGGCAATTCACGCTTGTTGGGATGACTTCGCGCAGCTTTACTCCGGGACTTGTGCGCCATACCTAACAGTGGCATCTCTGCATTCTGCGTTGACGCAACTTGGCGTAACTATAACTAACGTGGAAGCCGTTGGGTTCAAGGTTCAAGACGGGTAACCCGCCCTTCATTCGTTCGGAAATCCTGAAGTAATGCAGCGAGTCGTCCTTTGACGATATTGACAGTCGATTCTTGTTTGGCCCCTTCGCCGCTCTGCGTTCGTAGTGTTCCGGGGAGGAGAATCTTCGAGGGAGAGGATTTTCGAGGGACACGCATCGTTCTCGCCCGCCGGGCACCTCTTCGCTCGCTCATCGTGAGGTTCTTCGCGGGACACCCATTCTTCTCACCTGCCGGGCACTTTTTCGCCCGGTCATCGTCAACGGTTACGACATTGGATGCGTGACCCCGGGGAACTCCGATCGCATGGTTCGTTGCACCTACTCGGTGTGCTTTGTAGGATTCGTTGGGCGGTGGGTGTGATGATGGATGACGAAGGCGGTGAAGTATGGCTCCCGGTTGACGATGACCGTGGTGTGCTTCCTAGGCACGTGGTGCTCGGCGATGGCTGGTCTTGGTGCCGAACTTGTCGTCGATGAGGAAACGCACCATCTGGGCAGCAGCGACGTGCGGGAGTGGTCGAACTTCCCGAGTCGGCGGAAGCGGCTGGCTTGATCGTCAAATTCCCCGCCGAGGCGAATACCGGTGAGTGGACTCTGCGACTGCGGCAAAAGGAAGATGATGGGGGGACACAGCACTTGCGCCCCTCGGAGCGCACGACCGGGGACTGTGCATATTGCTGGGGGCGGAAACGTTGAGAAACCATCGGAAGCGAAGAGTTTGCCATCGGCGCGGTTATGAAATGGCGGCTCGACGGTTCGCGAACATCGACCGGAACGCTTTGGGCCGCCGATGGCCCAGTTCGTCCAGCCCAGCAACAAATGTGCTGTGCCCCCATTGACTCCCCCCCCATTCCCGGCCCACACATCGCTAGCGGGAGCCGCCAAAGTAGCCGTCACGCTCCGCCGTGACGAGCCTTATCGGAAAGAGCGTCGAGCCGAGACAACCCTTGACATCACGCCGGACTTTCGAAGGGCCTACGCCGGGCGCTCGCTGCAATCCTACGTTCTATCGCGATACGAAGTCGAACGGGGAGGCTCATCACGGCGGAGCGTGATGGCTAGTGCGCCTGTGAAGGCGTTTGATCAGAAGGGTGCAAGTCCCTTCCAGGCTAACGTTACCAGCCTGAAGTCGACAGTGGTAACTGCGTTTCCGCGAGGAAAGGTGGAGAGCAAC
>JBGTHH010001147.1:0-5582 GCA_041746275.1 Pirellulaceae bacterium
CGCCAGCCTGGAAGAACTCGGTCGCGTCCGCTTCATGGCGTTGCGAACCATACTCTTCCCTACGTCACAACTGACATTGCCGACGGCGTTGGCTGAGGCGCGCACGTTGAATGAACATCTTCGAGAACTCGCTGTTCTCTACTCCGCGCATCTGATCGAGCCTCATTCGACGTGGTACGGCATCGATCCGATTCACATCCAACGACGTCATCAACCCCACGCTTGGCAACAGATCTTCGCCACGTGGCAAGCTCAAACGCAGGTACCTTACGCACATCCTTCGTGGCGAAGTTGGTATCGTCTGCGCGGCGCGAGACCACTCACGCGCCGACTGTTTGGTATCGAGCAACGCTGCACACAACCAGCGCGTCGACTCGCGGATGGTTCACTCGTTTCGCTCTACTGAAGTTGCGACGCGCGAGTTGCGACGCGCAACCGATCACGCGCGTTCGCGCGACGATCAACCTCCAACTAGTCTTGACGCGCGGCGGATGGATCGCGAACAATTGTTGAAAATTTCGTGAAACCGTGTTGCATAAATCACAACGTTCCTTACAACTACCGTTATGAGTTTGGTAACCACTAATCGATTCGACCGTTCAACTACATCGGATGTAGTGAACTTCGAATGTTGGAAAGGTGGTTTTCGTTTCGTCGTTGGGGACGACTCGTTGGCTTGAAGGCAACTTGGAAGCCTGCGAGAAGGAACTCGCCCCAATCCTTTTTTTTACGGAGGACGTACAGTGGCCAAGAAGAAAGCTGCACCCAAGAAAGCTGCCGCACCAAAGGCTGCCCCCAAGAAGGCCGCCAAGGCAGCACCAGCCAAGAAGGCACCAGCGAAGAAGAAGAAGAAGTAACTTCAATCTTCACGACGGTCGTCGAACCTGACGACCACACGGACTACGACGAGAAAGAGCCACCGACTTCGGTGGCTCTATTTTTTTCTTGCGATTCAAGACGCTCTCGCCACTCACCAATTAAGCGGCAAACTGGTCCCGTCGCGTATTCGCTCAGACTACGTAACGTGTTGTCCAGTAACCACCTACCACGCGACTAGAGGACCGGCAGCGAGGGCAAAGGTTGGTTCACCTCCGCCGAGTCCGCGAGGTTCTTGACCAACCGTTGGCAGATGCCGTCGAACACGGGAGCCAACGCGGGATCATCAAAACTCGCGGCCGTTTGTCCAGCGTCGCCCAACTCGCGGATCTGCATGTTGATCGGTACGTCGCCGAGCAAGGGCACGTTAAGTTCCGTGGCCTTCTGGCTCGCTCCGCCGCGACCGAAGATGTCATACCGCTTGCCGCAATCAGGGCAGAGGAAGCCACTCATGTTCTCGATCATGCCGAGTACGTTGATGTTCACCTTGCGGAACATGGCGATGGCCTTCACTGCGTCCAAGAGCGCGACGTCTTGTGGAGTACAGACCACCACGGCACCAGTCAGCGGCAACAACTGCGAGAGGGTCAAGGCGATATCCCCAGTTCCCGGCGGCATGTCGATGATCAGGTAATCGAGTTCGCCCCAGCGTGTGTCTCGCAAAAACTGCGTGATCGCGCCGTGCAACATCGGCCCACGCCAGACGACGGCTTCACCGGGAGGGACCATGAAGCCCATCGACATCAACGCAATGCCTCGCGCATCGATCGGCTGGATCTTGTCCTCCACAATCTGTGGACGCCCCGAGACGCCAAACAGATGGGGAATGCTCGGCCCATAAACATCCGCGTCCATCAGGCCGACTTTCGCGCCAGCTCGATGGAGTCCCACGGCGATGCTGGCCGACATCGTGCTCTTACCCACACCGCCCTTACCCGATCCCACGGCGATGATGCTCTTCGCCGTCAAGCCCATCTCGCCCAACGGATGTGGCGCACGTTGATGCACGGCGCGGTTAATGTGAATGGCCGTCAACTGGGGAAACTGGCTTTGCAATTGTCGCAACAACGCGTCGAGCACCTCGTTCGCGATCGGAGCCGCCCAAGTCGTGAGGGCCAATGTCAGTGTGAGTTGGTTGCCGGAGACTTGGATGTCGTGGATTTGTCCTTGTTGCAGCGCGCTGCGTCCGGTTTCCGGATCGGAAAAATCCGTGAGTGCGGCTTGTATTCGAGCATTATCCAATGGGCCGTCGGCCATGATCGTTTCTCCCAGAATCGAAAGCGTCCGTCGGATGCCAAGGACCGTTCCACGGCAAACGACGCAACACGGTATCGCGGAAACTTACTGGAGGGATCTCCAACATCGTGAGGTATCGTTGAATCAGTCGCGCGGTGGGCACGAGATTTCGCGGCGTACTGACGACATGCATCGCCCCTGCCTCACGCCACAGCGCCTCGGTCGCACGCCAGCGTTCGTCCTGCAGGATGATCACGCCACAGGCAGTCGAATCCTTCCGCAATCGCGTGACGTGGCCCAGCGTTGCTTCCATATTCTCCGGCAGCACTTCCACCGCCACTACCGGTGCTATCGTCCCGCCGACCCGCCGCAGCATCTCTTCCTGAGTCTCCACGTGAACCACGGAAATTCCAGTCTGCTGCAACACCGAGCGAAAAGCCACAGTCCACTGATTCGCGGACTCGCAGACGATCAAGCAGGCATCCGTCATTACCGGTGCGAGGCTCATGGGGGACAAAAGTGCCATCCTAGAGGCCACCTGGGAGACTGGCAAGCCGCCTGAGTATGTGGCGAGCTACTCCAAACCGAGCTGCTCCACGCGGCGGATGACCCGCGCGCGACTGATGCCCAACAAACGAGCCGCTTCGGCTTTGTTGCCCTTGGTCTGCCGCAAGGCACGCTGCAGCAGTTCGCGTTCGACGTCCACCAGGAACTCATCCAGATCGATCCGCTCGACCTCGGGAGCAGGATGGGTCATCGCGGAGGTCACGTGCTTCCCATGCCGCGACAGCTCCACGTCAGTTACGCGCGGTCCGTCGGATTGCTCCCACAATTCGCGCACCACCTGCGCGAGTTCGTCGATATTTCCTCGCCACGGCAAGGCACACAAGCGATCCAGCACTGCGGGAGCGAAGCCACTCAGTTGCTTGCCACCGCGAGCGTTCTCGATTTCGAGCAGTTGCTGACAGAGCAAGGGAATATCTTCGCGACGCGCGGCCAAGGGGGGCAATTCGATCACGAGGGTGCTCAGCCGATAAGCCAGCTCCGCATGAAAACTGCCTTCAGCAGCCAACTTCAATAACGGCGTGCGCGTGGTCGCGATGGTTCGCAGCGTAAAGGTCGGAATGCGATAGAAAGCCAGCATCTCCGCCTGAGCTTCCGAGTTGAGCTGGTCGGCATCCAGAAGCAATAACGTCGCTGCATGAGCTGGCTCCGTATCTAGGGATCGATGCAGGAACGCGACCACGGTGGCTTGCAACAATTCGGCATCCAACAAGGGACAGACCAGCGGCAGCATGGGGCTCAGCGGATCTCGACCGTGAATCGTCCGCGCAAGATGTTCGCGCCCGCTGCCCGCCGGTCCGCAGATCTGCACGTGAACCGGCGTCTGGACCGCCAGTTCGACCTGCTGACGGACGCGGCGAATCGCCCAACTCTCGCCGACCAGTCGCTCCATTCGATACGCCGTACGCCGCTCTCCTAGCAACGCCTGCAGACGCTGATGCAGGCGAGTCGCCTCGTCGGCCAACAACTCGTTCTGTCGCTCACCTTCGTCGGGATCGTGGACGGTTCGCAGTAAGGCGAGGATGCCTACAACCTCGCCCTCCTCTCCAGGCAGCGGAAAGAAGTCCGCGTGTCGCCTGGACAATTGTCCCTCGCCATCGCGACAACTGACCTCGGCCGACTTCGCTTGCCCGCCATAGACATCCGGAGGAGGACAAAGACGAGCCGCGAGGTCGGCCAGAGGATCTCCGGAATCTCCGGCGTGATAGTCGCAACGTTGTCCGACGATCTGCTCGACCGACACACCCAACCAAGCGGCACAAGCGGCGTTGCAGTACACCAGTCGCCGCCGGTCATCGATCACATACAGCGACTGCGTCGTGAGATCCAGGAGCCGGGAAAGTTGGTTCGCGATCGCTCGTTCTCGCGCCATCAAGACTACCCGTGCTCCGAAAGGATCGGTTCAACTGACACAATGCGACATTATAGACGTTACCGTCCCACACGTTCGAGCGAGCCGATGGAAATTCGATCAGTCGTCACTCCAAAAGCCAACCTAAAGTAAAGTGGCGTTGAAAGTAAAGCGGCGTTTATGATCGAACAAGTCGCCGTCTTGGGAGTGGGGCAGCCCAAGGCGGCGACAGTTTCATTCGGTTAGTATCGGATCGGTGCTGGCTTCGAGTTTGTCCACGGCCGGTGCTTGGTCGATGCTCGCGAGGCGATGCGTTGCGACCTCCGCGTGCTCGGCGACGGCGTCGACTTCCCGAGTGGCCGAGATCATGCTTCCCGGCGAAGCACCAATCGCGACAACCAACAAAGTCGCTACCACCATCGCGACGAATGCCGCTCCGCGCGGGCTGCTCTGCGGTTCCATTCTGCTCGACTGGAAATACATCGTGGCCACGACACGCAGGTAGTAAGCCGCGGCAATCGCGGCGTTTACGGCACCCGCCACAGCGAGCGCGACAAACCAAAAGGCCAGCGTTCCATCGGCCGTCTCCATCGCTAGACGAAGCGCGCTCGTGAATAAACTGAACTTGCCCCAGAAGCCCGCTAAGGGAGGAATCCCGGCCAACGCGAACATACAGACGGCGATGGCGGCGGCGGTAATCGGCCGAGCCTTCCCCAATCCAGCCAACTCCTCCAGGCCGTTGAGTTCGCGTTCCTCGCTGCTGAGCGACACGAGCGCGGCAAACGTTCCCAACGAAGCCAAGGCGTACACGATCAAGTACAGAAACGTGGCGGACACCCCACCCATATCTTCAGTTGAGGCCAATGCCACGGAGATCCCCATCAACATGTATCCGGCATGGGCGATCGAGGAATATGCCATCAGGCGTCGCAGGTTCTGTTGCCATAACGCACAGACATTGCCGATCGTCATGGTCGCCACCGCCACGACAATCATGATCTGCCAAGAGAATTCCGAGACACTCGGCATCGCCGCCACGACCAAACGGATCAAGGCGATGACACCGGCGATCTTCGGCACAATCGCCAACAAGCCGGCATTGGCATTGGTGGCACCCTGATACACATCCGGAGCGTAGAAGTGAAATGGAACCGCAGTGATCTTGAACCCGAGTCCCACCAAGAGCAGAATCAAAGCCGCCGGTGCCAATCCCACCAGCGGGCTGGTTCCCAACAACGACTCGCGTATGCTCTCGCCCAAAACACCAATAGTCGTCGTTCCGGCCATGCCATACAGCAGCGTCATACCGTACAGCAGCAGGCCCGACGACAGGATGCTGAGGAAGAAGTACTTCACGGCCGCTTCCGAAGTGGCTCGATCACGCCGGCCCAGGTAAAGCAACACATAGGTGGGAATCGACACCAGTTCCAGGCTAACGAACAGGAAGACCAGATCGTTCGCCCGCGCTACCAACATCAAGCCTGCCACCAACAGCATCACGGTGGCCAGAACCTCGCTCGCCAACTCCCGCCGCGCGGCGGAAGAAACCCCGAGC
>JBGTHH010001148.1:0-6023 GCA_041746275.1 Pirellulaceae bacterium
CAAGACGACCGGACGGATCGACCGTTTGGATTCGGCTTTGGCGAGCTCGCCGCTGTTGGGCACCGTGGGGATCGGACACACACGGTGGGCCACACACGGCGCGCCGACGGAAGGCAATGCCCATCCGCACGTCGGTGGCGAGCGCGTTGTGACCATCTGTCATAATGGTGTGATCGAGAACTTCCAAATCCTCAAGGAGCGATTGGAAAGCGAGGGCTATCTCTTTCGTTCCGCCACCGATACCGAAGTCATCGCGCATCTCGTCACCGACTGCCTCGAACAACTCACGGCGACAGCTCCTACCACTACGAAGAACGCGAAGGAGCCGTATGCCATTCTGGTCCAAGCGGTGAAAGCCGCCTTGAGTCAAATGCGGGGAACGTACGGGCTCGTGCTAATGTTTCGCGACTATCCGGGAGTCATCATCGCCGCGCGGTTGGGCAGTCCACTGGTGTTGGGCGTGGGCGATGGCGAGCATTTCATCGCCAGCGATGCTTCTCCCTTGGTGGGTTACACCGATAAGATCATTTACTTGGGCGACCACCAAGTGGCAGTTGTGACCGCCGACTCGGTCCACGTGACGCATCGCGATCACGGACATGTGCGGCACAATGTCGAGAACCTTCAGTACGACACATCCGATGTCGAATTGAACGGCTTTGCCCACTACATGCTCAAGGAGATCCACGAACAGCCCGAATCGCTGAAGAACGCCATGCGCGGACGACTGACCGAGGACGATGCCACTGCGATGTTTGGCGGCTTGAATCTCACTCCCCAGCAACTGGGCAGCGTGAAACGGATCATCCTGACGGCCTGTGGCACAAGTTGGCACGCGGCGTTATTGGGCGAATACCTGATCGAGGAGTTTGCGAGAATACCCGTCGAGGTCGAGTACGCTAGTGAACTTCGATATCGCAATCCGCCGGTCGAACCGGGGACGCTGGTCTTCGCCATTTCGCAAAGCGGCGAGACGGCCGATACGCTGGGTGCGATTCGCGAGATGAAACGCAAGGGGCATCGGACACTGGCCATCTGCAATGTCGTCGGCAGCAGCATCGCGCACGAGGCCGATGGCGGCGTCTATTTGCATGCCGGTCCTGAAGTCGGCGTCGCTTCGACCAAGGCTTACACCTCGCAGTGCATGGTTCTGGGTCTGCTGGCCTTGTACTTTGGCCGCATGCGGCACCTGAGTTTCGATGCGGGTCTGCGCATCATCAATGCGTTTCAGGGGCTGCCCAGCAAGGTCCGTGCGGCATTGCAAACGGATGAAGTGGTCAAACGCATCGCCGCCAAATACTGTGACGCGAACAACTTCCTGTATCTCGGCCGACAGTACAACTTCCCGACCGCGTTGGAAGGAGCCTTGAAGCTGAAGGAGATCAGCTACATCCACGCCGAAGGCTACCCGGCGGCCGAGATGAAACACGGTCCGATCGCCCTGGTCGACGAGGCTACTCCCAGCGTCTTCATCGTTCCGCAAGGCTTTGTCTACGACAAGGTCATGTCCAACATGGAGGAGGTCAAGGCACGGGGCGGACCGGTGATAGCGATCGTCGAACATGGTGACACGCGGGCGGCGGACCTGGCCGACGACGTGATCTCCGTGCCGAGCGTCGAGGAATTCGTCCAGCCCATTGTCAGCGCCATCCCGCTGCAATTATTGGCCTACCACATTGCTTTGTTGCGGGGCTGCGATGTCGACAAACCACGCAATTTGGCCAAGAGCGTGACCGTCGAATAGCGATTAGATCGAGTCGATACCTTATAGACAGGAAAAGGGAGATTCGCGACGATGCGAGAATTGGAAGTAAGCTATAGCTGCCGCAAAGCCCTGACGGTCCATCTGGGTGATCGAGCCGGAACGGAAGTGGCGGAACTGCTGCAACAACTGGTGGCACGGATCGAGGCACTGGAACGCGGAAAGGTCGACGTCATGCCGATCATTTCCCCACCCTCCTCGAAGAATTCCGCTCGGCAGCGGCGAGCCGGATAGGAACGGTATATGACCAAATATCTCGTCACCGGAGCCGCGGGCTTCATCGGCTTCCACGTCTCCCAAAAGTTGCTGGCTCGTGGCGATCAAGTCGTGGGTCTCGACAATCTGAATCCCTATTACAGCGTCCAACTCAAACGGGATCGCCTAGCACAATTGCAAGGTCACTCCACGTTTTCCTTCCAAACCCTGGACGTCGCCGACAACGCGACACTACAAGCACTTTTTCAGAGCGAACGGCCCGAAGTCGTGGTGCATCTGGCCGCGCAAGCGGGAGTGCGTTACTCCTTGGAGAACCCGGGAGCCTACATCCAAAGTAACTTGGTCGGCTTCGGCAACATCCTCGAAGGCTGTCGGCATCATGACGTGCGGCACTTGGTCTACGCGTCGTCGAGCTCCGTCTATGGTGCCAACACCAAGATGCCGTTCTCGGTGCATGACAATGTCGATCATCCCGTCAGCTTGTACGCGGCTTCGAAAAAAGCCAACGAACTGCTGGCCCACACCTATAGCCATCTCTACCGACTGCCCACCACGGGGCTCCGCTTCTTTACGGTGTACGGTCCCTGGGGTCGACCCGACATGGCGCTGTTCCTGTTCACGCAAGCCATTCTCGCGGGCCGGCCGATCGACGTGTTTAACCACGGCCAGATGCGTCGCGATTTCACTTACATCGACGACATCGTCGAAGGCATCATTCGCACGGCGGATCATGTCGCCCACCCCAACAACGAATGGAACGGCGCGGCTCCCGATCCTGGCACCAGTCTCGCGCCGTATCGACTGTATAACATCGGAAACAACCAGCCCGTGGAATTGCTGTACCTCATTGAGTTGATCGAGCGGACACTCGGGCGCACGGCGAGAAAGAATTTTCTTCCACTCCAACCGGGCGATGTGCCTGCCACGTATGCCAATGTCGACGATTTGATTCGCGATGTCGGCTTTCAGCCCCAAACGTCCATCGAAGAGGGTGTGCAGCGGTTCGTAACGTGGTATCGTGAGTACCACGGTCTGTAGCGAACGATCCGTCCGTGGCGGTCGACACATTAACACTCACGTGTGCGGCGATGTGGGAGTTGTTGCAACAACACGGCAACGTGACGGATCAGCAGCTCGTCGCCAAGATTCAAGAGATCGATCTGCGCGACGGCGTCCTCGATGGGAAGATGAGCAAGCCCGCAGCGAAGTGTTCGGCATGTGGACGCGTGAACAACGCGACGCGCAACCGTTGTATGTATTGCGGCCAGGGGTTGCCTGTCCAAGCCGCGATCTAGTTAGGCCGCGATCTGGCTGGCTTGGGGCGCGACGAAATTCTCGGCGATGCCGACGGCTTTCACTCCCTGCGCGCGAAGCGTGAGGGCCGTGCCCAAGGTTTCCTCTTCGGAAGTCATGCGAACATCGCGAACCACAATGGCGGCATCCACCAATTCGACGTTGGCTCCTAACTCACGTCGTCCGGCGTCAATGACGAGTAGATCAAAATTCGTCGCCGCCGTGCGGATCACGCGTCCGACTCCCGCTTCGGCCAACGATGCGATGCCACTGACTGCGGCCTGTGCGGACGGGAATAGCGTTATCCCTTCTTCGATGCCGACGATCGCGGTTTCGGCCAAGGGCAACTCGTTGAGCGCGGCACCTTGCCAACCGCTGGCAAAGTCGACTCCCAACTTTTCACCAATCTCCGAGCGTTGCAAGTTGCCATCGAGCAGCGCGACCCGCGCTCCCGCGCCGGCTGCGGCACGAGCTAGGCACAGTGCCAGCGTGGTGCTCCCTTCGCCTTGGTTCGTCGATGTGACAACCAAGACGCGTAAGCCCTCTCGGCTCGCGGCGACAAGCTTCTTGCCGGCGTAGTCGAAGTAGTCGGTTTGCGTTTGGAAGAGTTGTTCGATATCCGCAGGCCACTGGAAGCGATCGACTTCCCACACCGGTACCCAAGGAATTCCCTCGTCCAAGTCGTGTGTGGCGTGTGGTTCCGTGACGGACGACTCTATTGACGTCGCGACCGGTCCTTGAGTATCCGATTCGGTCTCTGACGCTTTGAGCGCCGTGGCTCGCCGGGACTCCTGTTCCACGGCGACGGCAACGGAGTCAAGGTTGGATCGTGGCGACTTGCCCTCGACAGGGAATGCCAATGGGGCCGGAACGTTAATGTCCTCCTCGGCCTCTCCTTGGATGTGAGTCGCGGGCACAGTGACGGTTGATCGCGCAGCTTCCGCCTCGGACACGGGAGGCAGCGGCGCGGCACTCCATCCCGCACCGACATCAATCACATTGGCCTCGAGCGCATCCCACTCGGGCAACAGTGCGTTCGTCTCGGGGACGATCGTCTCGGGGGCCACGCGCGGAAGCGTGAAATGAGGACCTCGCAATCCCGTCCGCCGCGCCGCCCCATCAAAACGATGCGTGCGCTGGGGCTGATTCGCGGGGCCGTCGGTCAAGTCCACTTTTTTCGACGAACCGAAGACACGCCCCGCCGCGGCCGCGTGGCTCGCCTCCAACTCGTCACTGATATCGAGTCCGTAGGCATCAATGAAAGTGTGATTTCGTGCGTTCATCGTAGGCTCGTCGGGTTAGGGATTTCGATGGTTCCGTCCAGGATATTGCTCCGCGGTTGATTGGGCGGAGTGGGAGGACGAGTGAGATCGAGCATGCCAGTGCGATAAGAATCCGAGTTGGCGGGATTCATACCCGAACGGTAATCGGTCCCGCTAGGCGAGTTTTCCGGCGAGTAATTCAGACTTCCCGATTCCCTTTCTCGATTCGCGGACGTATCAGAAGTCGCACCGGTCATGATCAAACTATCGTCCGGCCAGAACTCCGGCTGAGATCCCTGCGCGGACCTGGGCGGATTAAATGACAAGGGAGTCGCTTCCTCCTCCTGAGGCCACGAGGAAACGGGTGAAAAGCTGGATTCGTAACGCTGGCTCGCATAGGCTTCGCGAGGGCCGAGCAATTCAAGTGCCCCGGCATCGTTCGCTGCGTGCGTTGGCACGCCTAACGGATCACCTTCTTGATCTTGGACCAACCTGGCCGTCGGTGCCTCATACTTGAACCCCGGATGGGGCACTGCCTGACCCGCATCGGCGGGAATCGAAACTTGAGGCTCCAGCGCTAACAAGGATGGCTCGGTTGTGGACCAAGCGGCGTCGTCCGCCGAGGGTTGGGGCCCGCTCCCACCGCGAAAGATCAGCAAGGTCACCGCGATGACCAAACCTGCGGTTACGCCCCCCACTACTAGCTTCTTGTTGCTGGCAGAGACCGGAACCACAGGTTTTTTCTCGATCGTCGACTCCCGTTGGCGTTCCTGTCCTGATCGCTCCTTCGCACGCTTGGATCGACGGCCTTCGTGCGTCTTGGGCGTCGGCTCGGCGACCGCTCGTTCCAGTGCTCGCAGGTTGGGCAGGCGAATGAGAACTGGCAGCTCTTCTCCGTCGTATCGCACCGCTGAGGATTCATCAGCGGCATTACGGCGCGGTGTCACCTTGATGACTGAAGTTGGGCTGACTCGACGCGGTTGATGCGCAACAACGCTCATGACAGAGTTCCCAGGGACGAGTGTTGAAAGTACCTCCCTTATCGGTATCGGTTGTGATGATCTTTAGTCTCAGGCAGACTTTAACGATCAGTTAAGCTGGAAAGTTTGTGAGCTGCGATCCTTTCGCAGGGTCTCGGCTCATATTGCGGCAAAATCGGCTATTTGGGATATTCGAGACGGTCATTTGTTATTTGCAGCTCCCGAATGCCCGATTCGAGTCCGCGCCCGTCTGTCGAGGAAAATCATGTCGCTTGCCACCCATGTGAACGTCCGCCATCAGCTCGAAGAACTACTTGCCCAACGAATTCTAATTCTCGATGGAGCGATGGGGACGATGATCTTTTCGCTCGGCATCGATGAGGTGACGATGCGCGGCGAGCGTTTTGCTGGCCACCACAAGGACCTAAAGAACTTTGTCGATATCGTGGCGTTAACCCACCCCGACAAGTTAATCGAGGTTCATCGGCGCTACCTGGAGGCGGGCGCGGA
>JBGTHH010001149.1:0-6178 GCA_041746275.1 Pirellulaceae bacterium
TCAGATTCGCGGCAACATATCCAGTCAGTTCCTCAGTGGATTGTTAATGGCCGCCCCGTATGCGGAGCAAGGCGTGACACTCGAAGTCGCCGGAGAACTGGTCTCGAAGCCTTATGTGACGATGACCTTGGGCGTCATGGCGGCCTTTGGCATCGCGATCGAAGTGCATGATCTCAGCCACTTCGTGATCCCGCCCGGACGTTATCGTGGATGTGACTACGCGATCGAACCCGATGCCTCGGCCGCCAGTTACTTCTGGGGCGCGGCCGCCGTGACACGCGGGGCGATCACGGTGGAAGGGCTCAGCCGTCAAGCCCTACAAGGTGATGTCGGCTTCTGCGAATGCTTGGCCCGGATGGGATGTGACGTCGAATATCGCAGCGATCGTATTCGCGTCCAAGGTCGAGATTTACGCGGCATCACGGTCGACATGAACGACATCAGCGATACCGTGCAGACGCTGGCCGTGGTGGCTTTATTCGCGGAGGGAACAACAACCATTACGGGCGTCGAGCACATTCGACACAAAGAAACCGATCGCATCGGTGACTTGGCCCACGAGCTACGCAAGCTGGGAGCCGAGGTGGTGGAGTTGCCTGACGGTCTGTCCATTACCCCGCGACCACTCCACGCCGCCGAACTCGATACTTACAATGATCACCGCATGGCGATGAGCTTTGCATTGGCGGGACTGCGCCTATCTGGCGTGGTGATCAAGAATCCCGAATGCACGCGGAAAACCTATCCCGACTTCTTCCGGGATCTCGCATCCCTGTCGTCGCCGTGAGAGTTTGGTGAAGCACTTCGAACTCCATCCGTCAATGACATGAGATCACTCCGACGAGTTAGTGCTTTGACTCGCATCGAACGGCCGTACCACCAGCGATCGTTACAGTTCCAGCGGTCGCGTCGACGACTCGACACACGCCAATAGTTCATTGGCACGCGTCAGCAGGTACTCGCCGGAATCGCTAGGGCGAGCTTCCATCCGAGCTTCGAAATGTTTGTCACAATGCTGACAGGCAACATGCTTCCCGAGATATTCCACGCGAATTCTCAGGTGGCGGCCGCAGGACGGACACTCTTGGGCGAAATAAGTGGCAGACATAACGGCATCTCCTACACCGGTAGCCACGGACTGAAAGGACTTCGTGCTCACCAATGTAAGAAATGCCCCGGCACTTCGCAAGGATTTTCTGGAGGATCATTCGCGTGAACGCCCCCGTAACCCAAAGAAGTGCCCAGGTGATGTAAGTGTAAGCTGTTATGTGCAAGCATGTTACAGGGATATCGCGACATCGAAATTCAGATCATTTCTGGGCATCTTCCCGGCAGGATTGATATTCGCAGAACGTAGCGTCCCCGATCACGCATCCGTGGTAACTTGTTCCCGAAGCCTTCGGCGGCTTCAGTTTCGAGCCCTGGGATGATATGCTCACGACGCAACATCAACGAAAACAAAGCTTGGCCGGATGGCGGAATTGGCAGACGCACAGGACTTAAAATCCTGTGACCCTAACGGGTCGTGGGGGTTCGATCCCCCCTCCGGCTACTTGCTACGAAAGGACTTGCGGCAATTCGTCGTGGGTCCTGTTTTCCTTGATGGCCTGATGTGTACCTAGGTACTTCGCGATTCATTCGGCGAGATCATTCCAGGAATTCCCTGATGTTCAAGATTCAATGCCGGATCGCCTGGACGCTTCCGCTGTTGATGCTCGTCGCGGTACAGCCTGCCGCCAACGCGGACGAGGCCCAGCCGATGGCGCGTTTTGCCGTCGTCGCCACGCCGTATGTCACGGCGCTAGGTGAGGCGGAACTCGAACCCGGCCGGCGTCTCATCGTCAAGGGTGCCATGGACGGCACCGAAGAACTGCTCGCCGCGATCGATCACTATAAGCAAAGCGGAGACATCGACTTTGTCCTGATCCTGGGCGACCTGACCTGGCAGGGCACGGACGCCGACTACGAGAAGCTCGACGAGATACTCCTGAGCAAGCTCGACGTGCCCTTCTATCTCGTGCCCATGTCAGTCAAGCCCGACGACAACCCCGGCGACTTGGCCGACGGTGGCGAGACGTTCCTCAAGCACTTCGGACAGAAGTACGGTGCCAAGCTGCGCGGCGTGATCAACCGCAATGGCGTCGTGGTAGCTTACAACGGGCCGGGGATCGATGAGCAGGACGCCCAGCGGGCATATACCGAGTGGCTGGCGCAGGAGCTTTCCAGCGCGGACGACGCGAAGGCTGTGCTGCTTGCGGGCAACACATCCCTGCTCTTCGGTGCCCGGATCAACGACACCGCCACCGGCAACAAAGTCTGGAGTCTGTGCGACGAGCACGGCATCGCCGGCGTCATTCACAGCACGCGCTACTCGCCTTCGTCCGACCTGTACAACCAGCTTCCCATGTGGGCGGCACCGCCGATGACCTGGTCGGGCAGCCCAGACTACGAACTCAGCCTCGTCAGCGTCTTCGCGAACCGCGTTGAAGTCGACTACCTCCAGCGGGAGCAGCCGGCGATCACTCTGAACATCCCCAACCCCAAGAACGCCGACAGATTGAACGCCGATAACGACCACTACGGCCTGCCGCCCTACTCGCAGGACTTGGCGAAGAACCCGGATCTGACGTTCGTGTTGCTGGGCGACCCGCAGCTTGACGACCAGACGGTCGCGAGTCAGGTGTCGATGTATCAGTATTCGGAGAAGATGTCCCGGGCGATCATTCCCGAGGTCAATCGGCTCAAGCCCGACCTGGCACTGATCGCAGGCGATTGCACGAACAAGAATACGCTTGCCGAGTGGGAGATGTTCCGCGAAATCTACGGCCAGCTCAAGATCCCAACCTACCCCGTGCCGGGCAACCACGATGCAGGGGCGACGCCCGATATGCTCTCGGGCAAGGTCGACATGGGCGAATACACCACCGTCAAAACCGCCGGCGCCCAATTCACCAAACAGCATCTCGAACCCCAGGGCATCCGCGGGCCGGTCGCTCTGTTCCAGCACTTCACCCGTGACTTCGCCAACAAGGGCCAAGCCAACTACGTCGTTCAGGCCAAGGGCGGCGTGACGTTCATCTGCCTCGACAATTCAACGCTAAACGATAAGCAGGTTCCCGAGGCCGGCTTCGTCGGCTACGGCGAGAAGCAGATTCGCTGGCTTGAGGAGCAACTCAAGGCCGCGGGCGACGCCAGGCACGTATTCGTGGTGGCGCATTTCCCGATCAACCGGCGATTCGGCGGCACGGGCGAGCCCTGGTACGAGTTACAGCGCGAGCGCGTGCAGACGTTGTGCGACCAGTATGGCGTCGTGGCATTTCTTTCCGGCCACCGTCATCGAACGTTCCATGCTGCCACCGACCGCTTAATGCATATCGTCGCCGACGATTTCTGTTGGCAGGAACAGACAAGTTACTGGATCGTGCATGTGTTCAAGGACGAGATCGTCTTCGCCCTTAAGCCGTTCCATGCGCCGCGTTTCGCCAATCCCGACGCGCTGTATACGCGAATCAACTTCCCCGAACCGCGGGCGAAGTAGCGTTAGAGTCTTACGTCGTATGATGCGCGCCGTGCGCGCATGATGTAGAACGGAACTTGTTCCGTTTGCCGCCGCAGGCATGGCTTCGAACGGAACAAGTTCCGTCCTACAGTTTGGTTGCCGCCGCAGGTCGAGTTTGGAGTAACACGAGGCGCTAGTTCGGATTCGGTACTTATCCCCTTTAATCGATTCCCTTTAATCGATTGGCGATTGATGTAGACTCGAATCGAAACCCACTTCGCATCGAGTCGAAGTTGGCACCCTAGCCGCCCTACCCTAGCCGCCCTACCCTAGCGCGGCGTGCTCTTGCTTGAGATCTTTCAGATGCTGGAACTGCTTCAACGATTCGCGGCGTGGCTGATGAATCGTGTTCGCGTGAATCAGACCGAGCACGTCGTCCAGGACGGCGTACCCGTGTTCATAAAGCGACGCCGGGCGGGTAGCAGGGTTGTGATTTGGTTCGGCAACCGATTCCTGGCCCTGGCACGAAGTGGGGTTCGTATGTTCGATCGTGCCGACGAGTGGATGGAGTGGGAAGTATATTGCTTACGCTTGCTATATCCCGACCGGCGTGGCGTGAGAATCGGGCGTGGCGCAACTGTCAGCGTTGCGGAACTGCCTGGCACGAGCCTAAGACAACTGGTTCGTCGCGCCGGAACGGACCTTCAACCAATCGTTGCGGCGGCCCGCGAACTGCGTCGAGCCCATCAGCTTGAATGCAGCTATTTCGGAGCCGCTTGGTCTCATGGCGATATGCATCTCGGCAACATCCTGTATGACCGAGAGACCGACCGCGCAAGCCTCGTCGACTTTGACACCCGCCACGAATTTGGAATCGACCAAACGCAGCGGCACGGCGACGACCTGAAAGTGCTCTTGCTTGAGCTGATCGCCATCGACGATGAAAAGTGGTATCCGCTTGCGGCCGCTTTTGTCGAGGAGTACCGTGAAGCCTCTGTCCTTCACGAATTGAATCGACAGCTACTGGTTCCTCACGGCTTCGCACGAATCCTGTGGTACACAAGGACAAACTGTGCGTCGCTTGGCCGGACCGAGCAGCGGATGCAGCGCCTTCGAGAAAAGCTGCGGCAGATAGCCGCAGTACCAAGTAACTGACCTCAAACGCAATTCTACATCGGCACATCCTAGGGAGAGCGGAATTGTCGACAGGCCTGTTGGAACTCGGGTTTCACCTCGCTCTTCACGTCCGCGAAGAACGCCTTTCGACGCGGCACGATGCGTGTCGGATGACGTACGTCAGCGACATTCATCTGCGGCGCGGGCGTGCCGATAGGCTGTGTCGGCAAGTGCTTGAATCCGTGCGGCAATGCGAGACGGATGTCGTGCTGTTGGGCGGCGACCTGATCGATGGCCTATCCGAGTTGAATAAGCTGAGTGATCTGGTTGGCAGGTTATGCGAAGTCGCGCCGGTGCTGGCGACGGGTGGAAATCACGACAGCTCTGTCGGTCTCGATCGCGTCCGCGACGCGGTGGTGAACGGCGGAGGCCAATGGATACATGATGGAATCGCTAGGATTATGCAAGGTTCTCGAGTGATAGCGGTTTCCGGTCCTGAAGCCGCACCGCAGCCCGATGGCGATGTCCGAATCCTATGCGCACACAACCCGCGGATCTGGAAGACATCGCGCCAGCGCGGCTTCGACCTCGTCCTTGCCGGACATCTACACGGCTGTCAGATCGTGGCGTTTGAATATCGAGACCGCTTGTTTCCTGGAGCCTTTTTCTACCCATATTGCTATTTGAGTCACCAGTGCGGATCGACCAGGTTGGTTGTGAGTCGGGGCGTCAGCGACCTCGTGCCGATTCGCTGGCGATGTCCGCGGGAAGTTGTCTTGTGCTACGTCTGACGTTCACGGAAAGAAGGTTATCCGATGATTTCGCGCGATCGGCGTCATGCGTTGCGTCTCCAAGAACGTCACGGAAGGATCTCGGCAATCCTTGTGTCGATCAGATGCTTTCTGCGAGGCCTGCCGTTCTTCGTTTCCAGGACACCAAAGACACCGCTCCGAGTCCTGTGCGTCATTGCGTTCGACACACTTCACGTTCTTCGCAACTCGAAGCCATTACCGCGCGATCGGCTCAAAGTGTTGGCCGCGTTGCTGGATTTTGGAGCGTGCGCAAACGCGGTTCTGGATAGGAAGGTGTATTGCCCGCAGGAGTATCGCGCGGCTCGGCAGCGGCTTCAGGATGCTGGGCTCGGCCCGTCGGTCGATGAATACCTGCGGCAACTTTGGAAACTGGAAAGACGACGTCCTTCCCTCGATGCAGATCCTCGACATTTTGACAAAGTTCGTTCGTATCGCGAAGCTGTCGCGCGGCTTTCGTTAGGGATCGTCGCTACGACAGCGTTCGGCGCAGAATGCCCCGAAGGGGGAATCCGGGGAAGTCATCGCGACGACGAGCTGGAGACACTTTTTCGGATTGTGATGCAGTGCCAGATCATCGACGATGTCCTGGACTACGCGCGGGACGCATCCGCGGGGTTGCCAACTTTCCTGACGATGTCCGCTTCCTTGCCGCAGGCAATTGAGTGGACCACCCAAGCGGCGCGGAACTATGCCGCCCACCGCGATTTGCCACCATCCGGAGCTGTCTTTCCGCTGCGGTTCGCCCTGTTTG
>JBGTHH010001150.1:0-5476 GCA_041746275.1 Pirellulaceae bacterium
AAATAGCATCTCGCGGGAGGAATCGCCAACGCTGTCCAGGTAATCTTCAATCCGCCTTGCTTCTCCGCGTTTCAATTTGTGGCGAAAATCTTTGCAAAGCGACTGGATGTCCTCGAAAACGTTGATGCTTTGGTCGGCGTTCATGGTCGTACATTACCCCTTCCAGGCTGACTGTTTTTCGTTCGCGATACCGCGAGCAATGTCAGGCTGGAAAGCCTGACGTACTGGTGGGGCACGCGATGCTTTCCCGGAATGTGTTAATAATGGCTTGGGCTTGTTCGAGCTCATGTGCATCGATTTGCCCTAGTCGATGTTGGTATTCGGCCCGGGCACGTGTGTTCAGAGCCGATTCGTAAGGCATCGATCTCGCCTCCGTGAGGCGCAGGCTCTTGTTCACGGTGTGAATCGCTTTCTTTAGCTTTCCGCGCAAGGCGTAGTAATGAGAGAGTTCGCGAAGTGTCGCCGGATGATCGGGTAAGTTGGCACCGATCCGCGCGAGCCGGCTGGCGGTGCGGTAACCGCGTCTCAGCAGTCGATCGGCCTCAGCGGGATCCTGAGTCGACAACGTCGCGGCATGCTGCCGTATGGCTTGCAAGATCAAAGGGAAGTTCGTGCAGGTAATGTGGTTGATCACCAAATGTTTCATCATCAGGTCATACGCCTGTTGGGCCACCTCGAGTCCTTGCTGTGTGCGGCCATGAAACAAATGCCAACGAGCTTCGGCTTGGAGTTCTTGATTAGTGGCTTGATAGTTGTCGGGGACCGGAATCAAGTTGGCTGCCATTTCCTCAAACGGAAAGTCGCCGTCGGTCAGTATTGCTACAAGGTTCAGGTGATCGCGGGAAGTGTTCCGATCGCCCATTCGAGCCGACACGTCGAACTCGCGCAGCGCTTCCGTGTGCGCTACCTTAAATTCTCCGCGACGATAGAGCGACAAGGCGGCATGGATTTTCAGAATGTTCGCCCGCCACGCGTCACCGCGACGACCACAAACTGCCAAACCTTCTTCCGCCAACAACTGACATCGTTCGTATTCGCCGGATGTATACTCTGAAACGACCTCGTATAGAACATTCAGCAGCCGGGACGCAAGGTTGTCGTCAGCGATAGAGTTAGCGGCGCGGGATAGGTATCGCACGCCTCTCGATTTCCAGCCGCCAACTGTGCATAGCACGCCGTGGAGGCTTTGCGCGTCGTGTAACTCCACGGACGGCCCCTGGTTCTCGCAACGGTTGAGCATTGTCGTGGTGGACCACACGACCGCAGGTGTGCTGCGAAACCAGACAGACATGGCGAGACCGTGAAGCAAGCGATTCTTGAGGCGTTCCTCCCGGTTCGCAGTGTATTCCTTCTTACGTGGATACCGTGCGATCGTATGGATCGCTTGGATTATCGCTTCCTTGCCGACGCCCAAGATGATCGCCGGCAGCGTTGACGGAATTTTGACACCCAACTCCGTGAGCGACTCCGTAATGCACACAGCGCTCGCTACGTACCGCGAGTCGGCTCTCAGCAGTTCGCCCAGCAACACGTCGGCTTCGGCGCGATCAAGCTTGTCTTGCGCTAGAGCACGGGCCTCGCGCAAACAAGCTTCGCCTTCGGCGTATTCGGCCAGCAGCATGAGCACTTCCCCGAAGCCCACGAGCACGTGCCGCCTGGTAACTCCCGAGCAATGGTCGCAGTGTCGACGCGCAAGACGATATTGGCTCCTGGCGACTTCTAAAGCCGACTGCCGACGGGCCTGCTCTGCCGCGAGATAGCTATAAGCGAAGGCTTTCCGTTTCATTCCGGCGGCGTCGAAATGAAACGACAAGTCAAACAGGCGGCGGCCTTGCGAAAAGGTCGCTATATCGGCAGCGCCTTCTTCGACTTGCCCAATTTGTGCGTCGCTCAAGCCGCCATAAGTGTGTTCGATTGTTTCTGCCAAGTCGCGGTGCAAGGATTGCCGCCACGAGTCGTTGATCGTATTCAAAACCGTCTCGCGAATACGATCATGGTACGTGTCCAGTCTGCGATTGTTTTCGGTGCCGAGGAACCGAATTAGCCGTTCGCTACGCATGCGCGAGAGTGTGTCAATCGGCATCTGATCGTGCCGGGCCGCCGAGGCACACTCTTTGATGTCGATGGCTTGGCCTGAGACCGAGATGACTTCCAACAACCGGCGTGCTTCAGGAGGTAATCGCGACAGCTTTTCGTCGATGACTTCGTGAACGGGCATAGGCCGGAACGAATCGCTGTTTGGATCGAAGCACCCCACGAGTTCTGTTAACAGGAACGGGTTACCTCCTGTCTGTTCGCTAAATTGGCGTGCCCGCTCGCGAATCGTGTCATTGTCTTGTTGCAGCAAAGTGATAACAAGCTCGACACACTCGTCCAGCGAGAAAGGGGACACGGCGACATCCTGCCTCGCTACTTTGACACCGCGTTGAAGCTGGCCTGATTGCCACGCTTCCAGAAAGGGGCTGGCGTCCGCTTCATCGCTACGGTACGAACCGAGCAACAAGACTCGCGGGGCACGCGGCGGCTGGAACACTTGCAGTAACGCATCGGCACTGTCGGCGTCGCCCCATTGCAAATCGTCAATGAACAAGATGATCCGACGTCGGTCGCCGATTCGCTCCAGTAGCTCGCGCAACGCAGCGAAAGCCCTTGTTCGAACTTCTTGTTCGTCCGCGTTGCTGAGGTCGGGCGTGGGACAATCGGCGACAGCGGGAACGCGTCGGAAGACGGGAAAGACGTTTGCCAAAACCGAAGCTTCGCGCGGCAACACCGCCGGGACTTCGTGAATTGGCAACGAGTTCAAGTAACTGCATAGGGCATCGATGGCACTGTCCAACGCCTTGAAGGGCACGGACTCGCGATCGTAGCAGCGACCCTGCATCACCGCGTATCGGGAGTCTTGTTCGAGCGGGACCAGGAACGCGTTACAGAGCGATGTCTTGCCCTCGCCGGACCGTCCCGACACAAAGATGGTCATCGGCTCGTTGCTCTCCGCAAATGCTTCCAGCGCGCTGCCCAGAACTTCTAACTGCGGCTCGCGACCAATCAACGGATGGTCCATGCTTGCCGAAGCGACGTTGGTCCCCTCCTTCGAGGCAGCGACGGCGGTCGCGATTGCCAGCGCGTCTGGCCGGTCCTCCGCGTGACGAGACAGGAGTTGCTCGGTGAGCGCGCACAGATCTTCCGGCAAGTTGCAAGCCGGCGATAGTTTGGGTGCCGATTCGGATTGCTTGGCCTGCATGACCTCTAGCGGCGACCCGGTGAAGGGCAACCCGCCTGATAGTGCCTGATAGAGCATAACTCCGACAGCGTACCAATCGCAGGCAGACGTGACCGATTTGCCGGCCGCTTGCTCCGGCGACATGTAGGCCGGCGTGCCGACCACGCCGCCAATCGTTTGGGTTTGCGCGGCCGCGTCGACTTCGAGCGCGAGCCCAAAGTCAAGTAGGACAACGCGTCCCTCTTGATCGACCATCACATTGGCGGGCTTGAGATCGCGATGCACGACGAAGTTCGCGTGCAATGCCATGACGCCGGTTACGAGTTGAGCGAGTGCGGCTCTGAGACGTGACTCGTGCGGCGAACCGTCGGCGCGAACGTAAGCGATGAAATCGCAACCTTCGACCAGGTCCATCGTGAAAAACCACTGGTCTCCGTCACACTCCAGCGAATGGAGTCCGACCAAGTTGGGATGATTGATATTCGCCAACGAACGGAATTCACGCTTGAACAAATGCAGCCGAGTTGCCTCGACGGCGGGCAACAACTTCAGCGCGACGCGGTTCTTATGCTCGGCGTGTATGGCTTCGTAGACTGTACCCATGCCGCCACGACCGAGCTCCGACAGCAAGGTGTAGTCACCGAGTCGGCGTGGGGCTTGGAGCGGAGTCACCGCTTGCGTGTCGTGAATACGAGAAGGATGCGTCGAGCGACTAGCGTCGACCGAGACTAGGAACTCTTGCCATACAAGGGCTTCATGTTCGGGAAACCAGCGTAAGTAGTCTTCGGTTTGGGGGTTCTCGCCTTTCAGTCGACGCCGTTGAATATCGACTTGCAACAAGTTGCGAAGCAGCGGAGTTTGCATTCCTTCGCGCGCATTTCCGAGATACTCGATGATAGAGGGTGGCTCGCCGCTTGATGCCGCTTCGCAATAAGATCGCGAGATCTGTTCGACTTCGTCGAAAATGCACGTCTCAGGGACTTGGTCGTCATTCAAACGAGAGTCAGCATCTGTCATATCTGAATGCTTTTCGGTACGTCAGCCTTTCCAGGCTGACATCTGTTCGTTCGCAGCACTGCCGGCAATGTCAGGCTAGCAAGCCTGACGTACGGGAGCTCAAGGAATTGATGACGTTTCGCCGCCTTGGATCGTCGAAAGACCGCGGTAGATCGTCATGTCGATTGTCTCGCTGAGAAACTGCACCGATCCATCGCAGAAGAGGAAGTTGGCGCCACCGGGATGAAAACTGCGAAAGTGCGTTGACCAGTGCGGCCCGCCGTTGAGGCTGGATTGACAATTGGTGTGTGAAGCGGACTCGTAATACGAATCGGTGACGGGCGTCTTATTGAGCGGCTCGACGGTGCTGCCGAATCCGCCGGAATACCGAAAGCCCGAACCATACAGCGTGTCGATGCCGGCTCCTTCAATAAGCCAGCCGTGCTTCGCTGTCTCACCCGGGATCGGACTGGTGCATCCGATCCCGTTGCACATCTGGAACCCCGATGCGGCTTCGCCGTAGCCGAAGGTGTTGCTGGTCCCGTCGAGGATGTCCGCAATGCGCGTCTTGGAGTGATGAGCGAAAACGCCCGATCTGTTAGTCCTTGGCGGAGCCGAGAAGCCTGAACCAAAACAAATCGCGTCTTCCCAACCCACATTCACTGCGTACGAACTAGTCGCGAATCGATCGCCTACCGGCGGACCGATCGCGGCAACAAACGGATAACTCTCCACGTTCTGAGCGACATCGGACGGACACTTAAATACTTGTACGACCGTTTGGACCGCCGCCGGCTGCTGGAGATACCACGGCGCGTTGATGTCAATCAAGTCCGCGACAGTTCCTCCTTCCATGAACGGCAGGAGTGGAGGATTGGCCGAGCCCATCGCGTCGGTCGCGGAGTTCGGTTTGAAGCGATATCCCGGCTGAAACGTTTTGTGGACATCGTGGTAACTGTGCATCGCGATTCCAAGTTGCCGCATATTGTTGCGACACTGCATGCGCCTCGCCGCCTCGCGCGCGGCCTGCACGGCGGACAACAACAGGGCGACCAGTACTCCGATGATGGAGATGACGACGAGTAACTCGACCAGTGTGAATGCGGATCGCCTCGCGACAACCATGATGAAGGTATCCTTGGCTCGGGTCGTGAATTTCCTTTAATGCTTAGAGAACCTCTCATCTAGCTGTTTACCGGCATTCACGGCAATCTTTGAGAAAAGTTCGGATTTTTGGCGGAATCGGTCGCCAATGCGACC
>JBGTHH010001151.1:0-6377 GCA_041746275.1 Pirellulaceae bacterium
GATAATTTCGATCCGGAGACGAGCCATGTCATACCCGCCCTGATCAGGAAGGCCGTCGAAGCACGCGTTGCCGGTGCTGACCATATCGACGTCTGGGGAACCGGCATTGCCTCGCGGGAGTTTCTGTTTGTTCGTGATGCCGCGCGCGCCATTGCCCTGGCAACCGAACACTATAACGATCCCGCACCAGTCAACATCGGGTCCGGTCATGAAATCACGATTCGAGCTCTCGTCGAGATGATTTGCAACTTGGCGGACTTCCGCGGCGCGATCCGTTGGGACACAACCCAGCCCGACGGCCAACCCCGCCGCTGCCTCGACACCCGCCGGGCCAAACAGGCATTCGGGTTTGAAGCTTCAACGCCGCTGCGCGCCGGTCTCGGCGAGACGATCGCGTGGTACGAAGCGAAGTAAGGAATAGTCCCGAAATTGATTCCCGCTTTAGCGGAACGGCGCAAGCCGTCCGGTCTCGCAAAACCGGTGGGCTTGCGCCCAACCGCTACTTTCGAATCGCGGAACCTATTTCGGGACAGTTTCTAAGTTACTACTGGGCCAACAATTGTCGGGCCGTTTGCGATCCGGGTTCAAGTCGCAACACCTCTCGCGCTTGCTCGCGAGCTTCCGCGAATCGGCCGGATTTAGCTAAGGCCAGCATCCATCCGGTGCGGAACTGTACATTGTCCGGTTCCAGTGTCACCGCATCACGAAAATTGGCCAAGGATTCCTCGGTTTCATGTTTGGCGTCCAGAACGATTGCCAGATTGAACCGAGCCTGCGAGGCGCGACTGTCTAGCGAGATGGCCTTTCGAAAGCACGTTTCGGCACGGTCAAATCGTTGTGCTTGTCCCTCGGCGGCTCCCAGGCGTACCCAGGCATCCACATGGCGATCATCGTGCCGCACGATCCATTCGAAGTGTTCGATCGCCGCGTCAAGCTGGCCTATATCTTGCCAGGCGCTGCCGAGATTGAAATGCGCCAAGACGTAGCTGGGATCAATCGCCAACGCGCGCTGATAGTTCTCAATTGCCCCGGCATACTCTCCCTCGCCATGCAACGCGTATCCCAGATTGTGATGAGCCCAACTGTTGTGGTGCGTGACCGAGATGGCTCGAGTGAACAGCGTCTTGCTGTTCCGCCAATGGTCCAACTGCCAAAAACTCAAGCCGAACCAGATCGTAATGGCCAGCACCGCGATCCGACGGACGGCGGGAACCCAGGCCGTCGGGAACGGTAGGGTCACTGCCACGAGTCCCAGGCCAATCAAGGGAATGTAGGCGTAGCGGTCGGCGAGCTGCTGTTGGCCGACTTGGACCAGCCCGATCATCGGGACCATGGTCCCCAGGAACCAAAACCAGCCGACCGCCAGCCCAGGAGTTCGACGCATGCGCCAGATGGCGATGCCCGTGACGAGCACGAGAATCGAACCGGAAATCATGGCGGGCACCAGCAGAGTCCGCTCGGGATGTGGTTCGTGCCAAGCCGGGTGGGGATAGAAAACCGCGAGGTCCGTGGGCCAGATCATTCGTCTCAGATACAGCCCATAAGCGACGAAGGCATTCTCGATCCGCAGCCCGAGTGGAAGTGCCTCCAAGGACGACACCACTTGAATGCTTGCCTGGCAAAGATAGGAAAGCCAGCTCGCACCGGCTGACAACAGAAACCAGGGAAGCTTTTCGCCTAGCAGGAGAACCCACGACCGACCGGGGGAAGGATCGAGAAGGCAGCCGGCTGCCAAGGGCTGAAGTGACTCCGACAGCGGACAGCGGCGAAGTGGCCAATAGTCCAACAGTGCAAAGACACAGGGCAAGGTGACCGCCAACGGCTTGGCCATGAGCGCCAGAGTGAACCACAGGGTGACGGCTAGATATCGTGCGAAACCTCCCCGCCGCGCGTATCGAGCGTAGGCGATGAGCGCCAACATCCAGAAAACTCCACACAGCACATTCCTCCGCTCGGAGATCCAGGCCACGGATTCAACGTTGAGGGGATGGACGGCGAACATCGCGGCGACAAAGGCCGCGGCTTGTGGTCGGCCCAGCAGCGCATTGACTGCGAAGAACAACAGCACGGTACCGCAGACGTGCCAGAAAAGGTTTGAGGCGTGGTGGCCGGCCGGATACTCGCCGAACAACTGCCAATCGAGTTGATGTGACAGCCAAGCGATAGGGTGCCATTGGCTCGGTCCGTGAATGGTGAAGGCCCACTGCAACCCCGACCAGCTCAACCCGGATTGCACGTGGGGGTTCTCGTAGACGTGGACATCATCGTCGAAGTTGACGAAGTCATAGGCGATCACGCGACCATAGAGCAGGACCGTGAGCAAGGCGAGGAAGGCGGCCCAACGCACCTGAGTCGACCGCCAGCGTCCTTGGCTCATGGACCAGGAATCTCCCTTGGGGACCGGGTCTTTCCGTTTACGATCTGCGCGCATCAATCACTTTGCGGAAGTTGGGAGTTCAAGTGTTCGACAATCGTGCGGGCGGCCAAGGCCACGCCCGCTTCCGACCAATGTCCGTCGAGATTGAGATAGGTTCCAGGCACATCCTCAAAAACCGGATGCAGATCCACGACATCCAGACCACTCTCTCGCGCAGCGGCACAAAACCGCTCGGCAGCTTCGCGACTGGGCCGAGTCAAATGTCGCATGTCCGCCAGCGGCACCCATTGCTCCACCATTCGGCTGTCGACTTGAAACGCCTCGGGGATGACGGCCACGGTCAGCTTCACACCGCGACTGCGACAGATCCGCTGCATTTCCTCGACCCAGTACAGGGCCGCTGTTTCCGAATTCGGTGGCCATTGCCCATCGCCTACCGAGGCGGCCCAGACTCCGGCGGTGAGGTAGTACGAGCGGAATCGTCCGGCGTCCGGCGCTCGCAACATATCGAAGAACGA
Organism: Pirellulaceae bacterium; assembly: GCA_041746275.1. Classification (GTDB taxonomy): domain Bacteria; phylum Planctomycetota; class Planctomycetia; order Pirellulales; family Pirellulaceae. The sequence continues at coordinate 2,896 of JBGTHH010001151.1, forward strand.
ATCGATGTCGGGAGCCTGCAATCGTGCTTGCAACCGGGAGAACTCCCGCGGTGCCAACGAACCGGACTGTAGTAAGCCTTGCCGAAGTCCGTGGTCGTCGGCCCGCCGAATCGCGTCAAACATGCTCGCTTCGCGCAGCGCCAGATCGCCTGCGGCGAACCAGGCCTGGAGGACGGGACGGTTCCCGTTGGTCAGCAGATGGTTGATCGATCGGCAGCCCACGGACGACAGGAGCGATGGCCGCGGCGCGACGGCACAAATTCCCCAGTGGCTGGCCAAGGTTCGCGGCTCGTCCACAAAATCGTTGCCACTGAAGATCCATACCACACAGTGCTGGCAGCCCAGCGGAAGGGCCACCGATCGCAGACGAAAGTAGTATTCATCGGGCTGCGTTGCGGAAACTCCCAAGTTAATGATCTCACAGTCGCGACGATTCAGAAGCTGTTCCGCGACCAGCGACACCGGCCGCGACGACTCCTCCAGAAACGAGTCTCCGATGAACGCGATCCTGTAAGTGCCGGAGGCGGGACGCAGTGTTCTCTCCCGGTCTCGTTGTCCCCAACGATTGAATCCAATGTCGTCGGCACTCAGTCCGGCCCCCCAAGCCTGACGACTGACGGATGGATCTACTCCGTGCAACGCGAGCGCTGGCCAGTCCGGGGTTGTACCGCGAAATAGCAGCTCGGCGAGACCGAATGTGAGTGGCAACCAGCAGACGAAAATCAGGTTGCCAAACCAAAACCTTTGGCGGTGCCTCTTCTCTAACCGAATTCCCAAGGCGATCGCTCCGGCCGCCAACCCGCCGTTGATGCCTGCCACCACGATCCAGGACGGGCAATCACCCCCCGTGGGACCGGGTAGGCCAACTAGTCGCTCGAATAACAAGCCGCCGCCGAGCACTACCAACAGCGTCAACAAGCCATAATAGATACAGACCAGGACGCGTTCCATTGCGGTTCCGAGTTGCGAACGATCCCGCATGTTAGTTGGACAGCGCCACTTTGGTATCGAATACAAGCCCGAAGCGCAAGCGAGTGAACGAGTTGCGTGCATGTTCGCTCGCTTGCGCTTCGGGCTTGTATTTCATGGGTGGATATCCTGAAGTGGCGCTGTCCAATTAGAGTCTGTCCGGAGTGGGTCAGATCCCTTTAGGACAGGCTGAGACGCCATTTTGTCAGAGTAACTAACGCCAGTCCAGCCGAAACAACACGATGTCACGTAGGATCACGAAACCGTGGCGAACCACTTGGATTTGCGAAACGCCTGCCTTCCGTGCGTCCGTGGTGATCGGCACATCGACGACTCGCAGCCCGTTCAGCACCGCTTTGACCGCGATCTCGGCATCGTAGGAACAGTGCATGCAGCGGAGCGGGATGCGTTCGCTCGCCTCGCGGGTCCAGGCTTTCATACCGGCCAGAATATCCGTCATGCGGTGCCCCACCAGACACGACGCCAGCCCACTGGTTATGTGGTTTCCCAACGTTCGTAAGCGAGGCGTGCTACCGGGCAGCCGAACCGATTCAGGCATGAAGCGGCTGCCCAGGGCGACATCCGCAATCCCGGCTTGGATCGGTGCCAGTAGTTTGGGCAGCTCTTCCGGGAGAAACTGCAAGTCGGCGTCGATCTGGGCGAGCCATTTCCCTTTGGCGGCCGCGATTCCCGTCTGGACGGCATGTCCCTTGCCTCGGTCATTCTCGTTACGGATGTAGCGCAGTCCGGCGAACTCCCGCTCCAGATCCCGGACGATTTCGCCTGTCCGGTCGAATCCACCATCGATCACAAGCAACTCACAGTCCTCCGGATATACGGCCAGTATTCGGCGGACACACGTCTCGATACTGCCTTCCTCATTAAAACTTGTGACGAGAACCGATAGTTGAGGAAGCTCCGAACCAGATCGCATTTTTCATTTTCCAAAATAATAGTTGTGTTGCGGCTTATTCTCGCATACAATCGCCAACAGTTGCCTTCAACGAACGACAGATTGACGATTAACGATGTGTCCGCAACAGAGTGTTACTTTCACTGCTTGCGGCACAGCTCAGTGATCTTCAACCCACTCACCAAACGCTCTCTCAGTTTGGCGGTCGGAAGTTGACGCGACGTCACCAAACGCTCTCTCAGTTTGGTCGGCCGGAGTTGATGTGATGAACTCATGATCGTTTTTTTCTTTTCTAATGGAGAGGTTCAATGAGCCGGTTTAAGTTACGCCAGGGTTTTACCCTTGTCGAGTTATTGGTGGTGATTGCCATCATCGGGATTTTGGTCGCCTTGTTGCTCCCGGCAGTTCAGGCTGCTCGCGAAGCCGCTCGGCGCATGCAGTGTGGCAACAACATGAAGCAGCTTGGCTTGGCGCTGCACAACTATCACGACACCTACAAGAGATTTCCGATCGGTGTCATGAATCCTGGTACGCAGGTACACGCTACCTTGCCGTACACCAGTACCTGTGCGGTAGACTGCCGCAACACGCCGTGGACGCTGTATATCCTGCCCTTTATCGAACAGCAACCGCTGTACGATCAGATTAATTTCTCGCTCCCCATGGGGCCTGCCCAGCGGAGCGGGACTGGTCCCGCAGTCCACCAGGGAGCTTTGTTTGCCAACACAGCATTGGGTGCGTTTCAATGCCCGTCCGATCCCCAATATTTAGATCCACAGACAATTGCAGGTACTGCCCACTACGGCATCGTGAACGGCCGTCGATCCAGTTATTGGTTCCCTCTGGTTAATCGACTCGAAGACACAAGCGTGCATTGGGATCGCGACATTCGCGTTCTGCCCACAACCCATCCCTTCTACCCAGGCGCTGTCGCTCGTGGAGCCTTTGGCATCAACGGTGCGGCTCGGATCGGTGACATTACCGACGGGACGAGCAATACGATGCTGCTCTCTGAAACGCCATTTAAGAAGAACGCAAGCGTCTATGGCCCTTACTGGACGGCCTGGAATTACACGTCGGGCGTGGAATTCCCAACCAATACGGTGGCCATCAACCGCAAGAATGGGTGCCTTGTGAATGGTCGGCCGACCTGCCCGACGGCATGGGGCGCAGGCAGCAAGCATCCCGGTGGCATGCAATGTACTTTGGCGGATGCCAGTGTTCGATTCATGGCCGAAACGACACCGTGGCAGATCTGTCAGACCCTGGCAATGATTGGGGACGGACAGGTAGTTTCCATGGATCCATGATGCAACTCGGTGAACTTTTCGTTGTCCCAGGCCGTTGTTTAATCAAGGGCTAGTGCTTTGTCACGATTAATAATGCGAGTTGGAGTACAGCCTTCAGGCTGCGAATTACCGGTTAAAGCCGGAACTCCAACCCTAAAATCGAGAATTGACAGAGCACTAGTAGTCCGCGTTGCTAACGTCGTGCATTAAGAAGGGGGGCGTGTTCTCTTTGCAGAGCGCCCCCCTGTTTTTCAGTTCTCCCACCCGATGGATATGACTCAGCATGATCTCGAAATTGATTTTCTCGACGC
>JBGTHH010001152.1:0-4052 GCA_041746275.1 Pirellulaceae bacterium
CGGAGACGACGTAGACACATACACCACTCGAGCCAATTTTATTTTCAAGGCCACTCGAGTGTTTGCCGAGATTTCACAAGTGCCGAAAGCAAAACGCACGCGGTTGGCTTTTCGTGTCCGACCTGAAGGATTCAATATTCCCGAAAACGAAACTGCAGTGGTGTATGGTTTGTCCGTGAAACGTGTCCCAGATAGTTATCTATGGACCGTGAATCATGAGTTTGAAGTGACCGAATCAACTGATCTTGATGCGGTGATGAAATTGTTGCGACAGTCCTATGACGGAGCGCGACGGAGATCATGAAATCAAGATGTGAAGTAGTGAAGTGGAGTAGGTCATGCTCCGCATGACGGATTGCATTGCCGTCCACCGCTGACAATGCGATGGCTCCGAAGGCGCAGTTGCGGGATGCTGCTCGATTTCGATTTCGGCAGGCGGAGCGTGCCCTACGCGCGACTTGTTCGCGGTCGGTCTCACTACGGCGTTGATTCCAGCTTCAACGACAAGTTGGCGTCATCGCAGCGCAGCCAGCGCGTGAGCATCTCCAACTCGTGCGAGGTCAGCAGATCGGGGGGCCGCACCATCTTCCGTATCGTGGAACGTGTGGCGGAGGAAGTAGTACCTCGGCATTGGGTGACCGTCCTTCGGCGTCTGCGTGGTAGTCGAAGGATCGTGACGGTGCGTGAATTCTTTCGCGAGTTAGCTGGCTTAGGCGGTCACCTGCTGCGCAAAGGCGATGGCGAGCCGTCAACCAAACGGACTATCTATCGCGCCGAGAAATGAAAGGAAGCTGAGAAAGCCTCGCTACGTAACCGGACGTCTTTAAGGAACTGTCCCGAAATAGGCTCCGCCATTCGAAAGTAGCGGTTGGGCGCAAGCCCACCGGTTTTGCGAGACCGGACGGCTTGCGCCGTTCCGCTAAAGCGGGACTATTTCTAGATAGACAAATGCTATCCATTCACGTGCGAGCTCAATTTTCCTCCGACCGCGTGCAAACTATCGAGCCGTTCCTTGACGACCTCGAGTAAGGCGAGGTTGAAATCGTCGTTGTCCACCGGCCCGGAGCCGATGTCCGTGAAATCGTCAAATGAATCGATGCCGCCGTCGAATTGATCGTGCAGGAAGATGTGGTCCACGGCCTCTGCGTTGCTGCCTTGAACCTCCAGGTCGTAGAACTGGGCGTCTTTGGTACTGCCGACCTTGACGCTGTCGGCACCACCCTTGGCCGCGACGATTCCTCGCACGGATCCCGCGTCGAAGGTGCCGAGTCGGCCGCCGACTACCACCGCGCTGTCGCTGTCGATCGTGCCGTGGACCTTGAGGTGGGCAAGATCCCCCTGCACCGCGATCTGACTGTCGCGCATGCCGCCGTGGATGACGACGTCGCCTACCACCTTGGACTTCTTGCGGACATGCCCGCCATGGACGCTGTCCAGCACGATGATCTGACCGCCGGAGAGACCACCGTGGACTTCGATGCCGCCAAGCCGCTTCGATACGGCTCCTTCCACCGCAGCCACGCCGATGCTCCCTTCGGTGGCGATCACTCCCGACATTCCGCCGTGTACCGTCACATGGCTGACAAGGTCACCGCGGACCAATAGCTTTCCACTGAGCCCGCCGCCACCGCCGACCTCAACCCGGGTCGTCTCGAAGGTTGCATTGCCTTTCTTGTCGTAGGCGACATAGAGCTGCCCGACGTCGCCGGCTTGCAAAGTCACCTCGCCGGTGATCGGATCGGTTCGCAACCCGGTGGTCTGCACCACACCGGCCAGCGGTCCGCCGCCGATAACCAGCGAGCCGAAAATACTCGTTACCCAGACGTCCGCATCCATCGGGCCACGCAACATCAAATCGCCCATCGGTCCGGTACTGGTCAGCCGCGGCGTGACCTGGAACAAACCGTCGACCTTGGTCTTCTTGGTCTGGTGCGGAACCACGCCACTCATCGATTCTTCGAACTGCTCGACCAGAGCCTCGTTCGTCACGAAGGCCGAGAGCGATTGGCGGGTATCGATCGAAGCGCCGTCGCCCCGGATGTCGATCGCCAGGACTTGCGAATCCTTCTGTTTGCCCTTGTCGTCGAAGCTTGGGATCACGGACACCAGCGCCGTGGCGGCACCTCGCCCGGCATTGCTCTTGGTAATCACGTTGCCCGCCGCGATGTTCAGCGAATCGGCTGCTGCAACAACATCCTGCACGGTCAGGTAAATCGGCGTGTCGGTGAAACTGCCGCCACCGGCCGATTCGACGAGGAACAAGGCCACGTGTTGTTGGTCGGCAAAGGGGACGCGGAAGGTGTTGCTCGCTGCAGTGGGCGCCGTACCGGAGGCCAGCAGCTTACGAGCTTCGCCCCGAGATGTGTCGATGCCAAGTTCGATCTTGCCATCATCTTTGCGGTGCGAACCGAAGGCCACGGCTTGGATGCTGCGAGCGGCAATCGCGTAGTGCGGTGCCAGGTCGCGAATGGCCACGCCCGCCAAGTCGTCCTGCGGCAACCGAACGCCGCCGGTGGTGCTGGAGCCGAACCAGTTCGCTGCCGTGGTGGTGACGCTGGTCAGCAGATCGCCTTCGATCGCCACGTTGCGGACGCCCGATGCTCCGTTGGCATCCAGGCGAGCCAAATTAAACTTGGCGTTCGAATCCCAAGTCACCAGACTCACGTCGTACTGGAACGGGGCAAAACCGCTGTTTGTCACCCGCGCGGTCAACTGGGGATGCGCCAACCCCGTGGCCGTTCCTTCGTACAAATACCGCAGCGTCACGCCGTTCGGAGAGGCGGTATCCGAAGCGGTCAGCGGATATGGATTTTCCGGCGTCCCTAGTTCCACTCGTCGTTGGATGCCCGCTTCGCGAATCTGTAGGACCACCGGTCCCGTTCCCGCTTGGGCTCGGACAGCTCCGACTTGGTCAGCAGTGATAGTTCCCGGTGTCGCCCCACCCGCGACAAGGCTGCTCAACGTCCCCTGGATATCCAAGGTGCCCGTCAAGTTCTGCCCAATCGTTACATGGGAGCTTTCCAAGCCGCGCAGGTTCAGACGACCCGCAAAATCATCGGCAAAAGTTGCAACCAGTGAATCTGCCGAACTCGGGCCGCCGTCGATCGTCGTCTCGGTGCCCGGACGCATCTCATTGAGTACAAACGAATTGCCCGTTCCGCTGCCGCCTAGTATCTGCAGAGCGGCGAGGCCCGCCGCAGAGTAATCGATCGTCTCGAGTCCTCGCGTGGTCGTGTCGGGCGTGATTGTGTAGACGCTTGCCGAGTTCGCTCCTTGAATCGTCAAGCGATTATCGGAATCGTTGTCCACAATCGTGACCGTTCGTGTCGAGCCGTTTCCGTGGAAGCCCACGACGAAGTTGTCGTCTCCCGTGCCGCCGTCCAGGACGACTGCTGGAGTGACGCTACTTTGGACTTCGATCGAATCGTCACCACCGTAGGCATTCACGCGGACCGTTTCGACACCCAGGAACGGCCCCGAAGTGACTCCGTTGACCGAGACCTGCACCCCATTGGCTCCTGCCCCTGAAAGTACGATCTCGTCGTCGGCTTCGCGGCCCGACACGAGCAACGTCGTGCCTTGTAGATCCGCGATGCGAATTGTGTGATTGAGCACGTAGACCGAACTGGTTCCCAGATCTTTGTCGGTGGCAGTAACACGGATTTCAAACTGCCCGCTGTCGACAAAAGTGTGGCTGATGCGAGTCCCCGACGATCCACTCACTGTGACAGGTTGGCTGCCATCACTCCAGTTGATAACAAACTCGAAGCCGGCAGCCTGATCCAGAGGCGAAGCATCGCTCGCGGTCAGCTCAAAGGTACGCTCTTGGAAGCGAACGCCATCAAAGCCGTCGACCGGCGGACTGATCGCGACACTCGGTGCCACATTGGCCACGGCGATCGTTTCGTCCACCGTCGTACTCGCGCCGTCCTTATCGGTGGCGGTCAGCACAATGCGGTAACTGCCGTTATCGTTGGGCGTGAAGCTCCAGTCGCTGCCGGCGCCGGTGGCAAACGCCGTTTGGCCGCCATTTTTGAACACAGACCATGCTA
>JBGTHH010001153.1:0-6690 GCA_041746275.1 Pirellulaceae bacterium
TCGCTGCTGGTCGTGTTACGTGTTTATGCATCGCGCGACGTGCAATTCGATCCGCGATACTTGTTCATGTATACCGCAATGGGGATGGCCTGGATGGGAGTTGCCACGTTGCTGACACCGCTGTGGGGCGTGAGCTTGCGGTGGGACGTGATCGCGAATCGCAACGCGTCCGCCGTCTGGAGTATCGTCGGTTGGATGATCGGAGTGATGTTGGCGTTTACCGGTGCAAACATTGGCGACGGCCCGCATTGGTTTGTGGTCGTGTATTGCGGAGCGATCTCGACCATAACTCTGGCGATCATCGTGGTCCTGTTTCAAAAGTACACCGGTGCCAACGACGCCGTCACGATCGAGCGAGATGTCGCAACTGGGATTCGGCTGGTCGGCATGTTGGTCAGTTGCGGGATGATCCTGGGAATCGCGGTGGCCGGTGATTGGGAATCCGCCTCGGCCACCCTGGTCGATTTCACTGGCCGCAGTTGGCCCGCCTGGATCATATTGATCGTCGCCGTGGTCATGCAGTTACTATTGGCTCCCAGTCGCGAGATGCCTCGACCGTCGCGCTTCGTGTACGGAGTCATGCCGGCCTTCGCCATGCTGGCCGTCGCCGCCGCTTGGGCAGCCTGGGTCGGTGACTATTTGATAAGGACTCAACGGTGAGGTCGCACGCCGTCGCAGCCAAGCTGTGGTCGCCAACCGCTCCGTCGATTCCGCTCGACGTGCCCGCGACATTCCGTGGAGTTTCGCCTTCGATTGCCTTACCGCTCGTGGCCGGGCCGACTGTGGCGACGGCCGACTTCGCCAAGCTGCGGCGTGAAATGGTGCTCAACCACTGCAAATGGGATCCGCAAGTTGAGGATACCAACACGCTGTGCCCCTTTCCCTTGCTGATCAGCGAGCGGACGTGGCACGAGCTGAGTACGTGGTCGCAACAACTGTTTCGAGAGACCTTGGAACTGGAAATCGGCGTATGGCAGCAACCTCGACTAATCTCCGAGTTGGGACTGCCCCGCGCCATCACACGCGTGCTGAGCGCGCGGCGGGACACGCCACTTTCCGCCAGTGTCGCCCGCGTGATGCGATTTGATTTCCATTGGACCACGGCGGGCTGGCGCATCTCGGAAGTCAATTCAGATGTTCCCGGCGGCTTCATCGAGGCGGGGGCCTTCACGCGTTTGATGGCCAAGCTCACGAGAGCTGGCATGCCTTGTGGCGATCCGGCGGCGACCTACATGGCAAGTATGGCCGCCGCGGGTTCCGGTCCAGTCGGATTCGTCCACGCCACCGCCTACAGCGACGATCGACAGGTCATGGAATACCTGGCTCGTGAACTTTCCTCGCTGGGCATCGAGGGACGCATGATGAGCCCCTCCGAGATCACTTGGCACGAGGGAATCGCCCACGCCAAGTCGGCGTTGGACATGCGGACGCTCGTGCGATTCTTTCCTGCCGAATGGCTGCCGAATCTGGGACGCAAGTCGCAGTGGGAATACTTTTTTCGTGGCTCGATAAGTCATTGGAGCAACCCGGCCTGGGCGTTGCTATCGCAATCCAAACGGTTGCCGCTGGTGTGGAATCAATTGCCTGTGGACGCTGCAGCATGGCGCGAACTGCTCCCGGATACCTGTGACCCGCGGGCCTGCGATTGGCAGCGAGATCCCGACTGGGTGGTCAAGCCGGCACTGGGGCGCGTCGGAGATTCCATACGCATGTTGGGCGTGACCGCCGAACGCGAGTTGCGCGAGATTCATCGCAGTGTGCGTTGGTGGCCGGGTGCTTGGGTGGCTCAACGCCGCTTCGAGGCCGTCCCGATCATCACTCCCCTCGGTGCCGCCTTTCCCGTTTTGGGCGTGTATGTCATCGATGGCATCGTCGCTGGGGTTTACGGCCGACTCGCGATGCGTCCGATCATCGATCACGTGGCACTTGATGTGGCCGTACTGCAATGCGACTCGAGTATTGAGGCGAAAGGAATCACGGGATCATGAGCATGTCGCGCGAGGAGATCTTTCATGCCTGGGTTCCGGAATTGCACGATGATCCGTTGGGTTCCCCATGGACTCATTGGGCGAAGCCGATCTTGTTCGCGAACCTGCCCGACCTGCCTAGCGGATCGCCACCATCCCGCTCCCCCGCATCGCCCGTCGTGACTGGGCGGCCGACCTGGGATCGCATCGCCATCGTGATCGACTTGCCGGGCCGTGAAGCGGTGCAACGCGGCCTGGAGTTTGCGGAAGCGGGCTTTCGCCTGATACCGCTGTTTAATGGATGCCCGGGACCGGGGGAATTGATCGACACCTCCGAGATCTCCGCTGCGCTCGTGGATGCCGCTGGGCGACTACGGGAACTATCCTTTGAAGATCATGCTCCGCCGGTCTTCCTGTTGGATGCCCGCCGCAAGTCGGCGAATGTTACAAGGCGGCCGGGAGCGTTCGACAACCGCTGGGTGGTCTTTCCCCAGGACTTTCCTTCCGGCAATCTACTACTTGCGCGCGGTATCGAGTCCGTGTTGCTGATACAAACGCCAGCCGGTCAACCGCAGGACGACCTCGCTCACGTTTTGTTTCGTTGGCAAAACGCTGGCCTGCGCATTGAGATTCTTTCGGCGGATGGCTCACGCGCGGAGCCGCTAACGGTGCAACGACCAGCGCGGTTTCGGAGTCTCCTCTATCGTCTCGGCGCGATCATGGGCCTATTGCCCAACAGCGCTGGTGCCTTTGGTGGCTTGATCCCTCAACCTAGCTCGGGTTAGTGCCTCAATCTGTCTTCAAGGCAGCCGCTGTGCCGCGGGTAGGCGGACACGGAAGGTGCTACCGACCCCCGGCTGGCTTTGCAGGCTCACGCTCCCTCCAAACGACTGCGCGAGATGCTTGACGATCGCCAAGCCCAAACCGGTGCCTCCCAGTTCGCGCGAGCGAGCCTTTTGAACCCGATAAAATCGCTCAAAGACTCGTTCCTGATCCTCCGGCGCGATCCCTATGCCGGTATCGTCGAATTCGAGCACAACTTCGTTCTGATCCCGATACCACTTCACACGGACCTTACCGTCGGACTGCGTGTACTTCACAGCGTTGCCCAGGAGATTGCTCACGATCGTGAAGACCCCGTCCGCATCGGCCCACACGGCTAACGGCTGGTCGGGCGGAACGCACGTCATTTCGATCCGCTTCTGCTCCGCGACTTGTTTGACCTGAGCGATGGCTCGTTCGGCAATGGGTGCCACTTCGATATCCGCGAAATCAAACGCCTCCTGTCCCGCTTCGACGCGCGCCAAATGCAGCAAATCCATGATCAATTGATGCAGCAATTCGGCTTGTTCGGCGATACGATCGACGAACGCCGCGCCGTGCTCCGGGTCGTTCAACGCTCCCATCTGAAGCGTCTCGGCATACGCCTTGATTGACGCCAACGGTGTCTTTAACTCGTGCGATACATTGGCCACAAACTCGCGTCTCAGGTTCTCCAGTCGCCGCAGTTCGGTGATGTCGTGCAGCACCACGACCGCGCCGCGCGTCGGACCTGTCCGCAGCCGCGTGGCGAACAAGCTGATGACACGCCGTGGTGGACCGGTTAACGTGATCTCCTTTTGATACGGTTGGTCGCTGTTCACCGCATCGTTTACGGCCACGTCGATTTCCACGTTGCGAGCCACCTCGAGCAGCGTGCGTCCCGCCACATCAGGCGTCGAGATGCCCAACAGCCCGCGACAGGCTCGATTCGCGAGCAGCACGCGGCGGTCGGCGTCCACCGCCAGAACTCCCTCGACCATGCCGCCCAACACGGTCGACATCTGCTTGTTTTGATCGTCGAGCTGCGTAATGCGTCGTAGCAAGTCGACACGCATCTCGTCCCAGTCCCGCGCTAACTCGCTCAACTCGTCCAGTCCGCGTGTGGTGACGGGTTGCTCATAATTCTCCTCCCGACTGGCGCGCAGGCTGGATGCCAGTCGAGTCAAAGGCCGCAGCATCTGACGCACCAGGAAGTAAGTGACCGGGACAGCCAATATGGCCAAGCCCATGGCGCATAGCCACAACGTGCGTTGTCGCGCGCGGACTTGACTCTCGATGGATTGCAACTCCACCGCCACGCGGATGTACCCGCGGGTCATGCCGGCGCGTTCCACGGGCAAGGCTAGATACAACATGCGAATGCCCAGTGTCGGGCTGTGACGGATGGTGTCTCCGCTCCCCGTTTCGCGAGCTGCCACAATCTCGGGGCGATTCGCATGGTTCTGCATCCGGTCGACCGTTTCGTCGGAGTCGACCAAAGCCGAACCATCCGCGGCAATCAGCGTTATTCGGACTTGGAGTTCCTGGCCCCAGCGCTCGAACTGCGTCCGCAGTCGGTCGCTCTGGACACGCGTAAGTTGGTCCTGTTCCAAATCGTTCGCGACTTGGTCACGGAGAATGACGGCGATGCTCTGCAAACGCTGGCGAGCCTGCGCGATGACCACCGACTCCTGCCAGTGCGATAGCGCGAGTGGAAACAGCGAGGCCAATGCGAAGTTCAGCCCGCCGTAAACGAGAAACAGTCTCCAGAACAACCGATAGGACCACATCCGTCGCAGCTCTTGGTGTTAGAAGCCGATTCCCCGCGATGAGCCGGGTAGTTTTCAGAAATACTTGACAAACAGAGTCCATCGAGAGTAACGTATCCCAAGTAATCGACCTAGTGCTCTGTCAATACTAAGTCTTCTGGTTGGAGTTCCGGCTTTAGCCGGTAATTGGCAGCCTAAAGGCTGTACTCCAACTTGTTAGCCTGGACAACGCACTAGTGCGAGTACTTCATTTCAGCTCTTGGCTTCCTATGACCTTCGATTTCCCTCACATCCGCGATACACGTAGGCCGAGCACCCGGGTGGGCCGGCGGTATTCGGGTTTCGTGGGAGTCATGGTCTTCGCGTGTCTGGCGGGGACGCTGTCATCGGAAGCATGGGGCACCTGTGGCGATTGGCTCGATCATTCATCGGCCACTCTCAGCGATTCAGTTAACCACAGCGACAGTAGCCCCGTTGATACTGCCGATACGAGTCCCACTCCTTTGGAAACGCCGGCCAAGCCGTGCGACGGGCCCCAGTGCCGTCGTGCTCCGTCAGCCCCGTTGCTGCCTGTGCCAGTTCAGATGGAGAGTTCGCAACGCGAGGTGGCTTACTTGCGATCGCTGCTCGAATTGACACTTCTCTCGCCGCGTCTTGACGCACTCGACGATCACGACGCGCACGCCACTTCCGGTTTTCCCTTCCGCCACGAGCGACCTCCCAAGGTCTAACCTGGAAAACGCTGCTTTTCGCTCTCTCGCGTCGTCGTACCCATATGAATGCGCGGGTGGAGTGTCCGTGGTGTCTTTCGCTTCCAGGACGTTGCTGGTTATGTAAGTTCCAGCCGTCGCTGTGGTGAAGCCAGCTCGAATCTCTCGGCTGGGTTGCAGGGTGGAGATCGTTGCATGTCGGATTCCGCGTCGTCGCGCAGTCCCGCCGACTTGATGGGGTCGGAAAAGAAGAAGTATGTCCGCGCCGTGGGGCCTCGGCTGCGCCTGCTGTTGTATTTCGTCATGGGCGTGGTGGCCTTGCTCGGTGCTAACTCGGCGTATCTCAGCAGTATCACGGCACTCGAGTGGTTGCATGATCGGACTTATCAGAACTATTTCTATCAGTACATGTTCCTGGGCCATCTCGCGCTGGGATTGTTATTGATTGTCCCCTTTGTTGGATTCGGCATCCTGCACATGCTGGCCTCCTGGAACCGCCGCAATCGCCGAGCGGTCCGGATCGGCTACGCGCTGTTGGCCGTCGCCATTTCGGTCTTGGTCACCGGGGTGATGCTCATGCGGGTCGGGGGCTTCGACTTGCGCCAGCCCATGGCTCGTCAGACGGTGTACTGGTTGCATGTGTTGACGCCCTTGATCGCGGCGTGGCTGTATTGGTTGCATCGGCTGGCGGGACCTCGGATCAAATGGCGGATTGGGGCGACGTACGCGGCGTTCGTCGCCGTCGTGGTCATGATCATGGTGGGACTGCATACCCAAGACCCACGGCAATGGTATGCCCAGGGGCCCGAGTCGGGCGTGCAGTACTTTGAACCTTCCCTGGCGCGGACCACCACCGGCCAATTCATTCCCGCCGAAGCGATGATGAACGACCAGTACTGTCAAAAGTGCCATGCCGATGTACATGCGGGCTGGAGCGACAGCGTGCATCGGTTTAGTTCGTTCAATAATCCGCCTTACTTGGCCAGTGTAATGGAGACGCGTGAAGTCGCGTTGAAGCGGGATGGCAACGTGCAGGCTTCGCGTTGGTGTGCCGGTTGTCACGATCCAGTGCCCTTCTTCAGTGGCGCGTTCGACGATCCCAAGTTCGATGTAACCAACCATCCCACGTCGCAGTCTGGCATTACCTGCACCGTCTGCCATGCCATCACCCACGTGAACAGCACAGTCGGGAACGCCGATTACACGATCGAGGAACCGTTGCACTACCCGTTTGCGTTCAGTGACAACCCGGTGCTGCAATGGATCAACAATCAGCTCGTGAAGGCCAAGCCGGAGTTCCACAAGAAAACGTTCCTCAAGCCGTTCCACAAATCCGCCGAATTCTGTTCGAGCTGCCACAAGGTACATCTGCCGCTGGCGCTCAATCACTACAAGGACTTCCTGCGGGGCCAGGATCACTACAACCCGTTTTTGCTCAGCGGT
>JBGTHH010001154.1:0-9033 GCA_041746275.1 Pirellulaceae bacterium
GGTGACGATCAGCAGTTGATCGACATTGGCGACGATGACATGCTGACGACCCTTGCTCGTGCGCGAGAGGATACCGTGACGCGGCTCGATGCGCTCGATAAAGCCCTGCCCTTGATGCTCGGGACGAAAGATCACGCGATCGCCTGCCGCGACGACATGACGCTGCTCGGTGCTGAGTGATTTCAGCAAGCGCCGCGTCGCACAACGCACCACTTCGCCCGTCTCCGATTGCACGAAGCTCTCCAGACCATGCACGCGCAGCACGCGACCGCGGCGGCAGACCGCTTCGTCGATGTCCAGATGCACGGCCAAGCTCGCATCTTGATGCTCGACCGCGTCGCCAATGATGGTCCGCTTGCGAGTCAGCTCGCCCTTGCCGCTGATGCGCTCGCCGTGAGCCGTGTCGTCGTTCTCAAAGCCGTGCTCGTGAAAGGCTCGCGTGAGATCGGTCTTTCGCGTGCGTGATTCGTGCTTCTTGCGAAAGTCAGTGCGAATCTTTTTCTTCGGCTTGTCGGTCATCCTGAACGCGTTCCCTCACGTCGTAGGCGTCGGTCGTGGCGGAGCTGCCGGAGACTTGGGTTTGGCCTGCCCGTTGGAGTCGCGAGCCGCGTGAATGGACGGCCCAATCAACTCGGTGATCGCACCCTCACCGAGTTCCTCTTCCTTGAGCAACGCGTGCGTGAGCTTTTCGAGTTCCTCGCGATGTTGCAGCAACAATTCACTGGCTTGCGACGACGCGTGGTGCAGGATTCTGGCCACCTCTTGATCGATCAACTCCATCGTATGTTCGCTGAACTGTCGATGTTGGTGCATCTCGCGACCGAGGAAGGGATCCTCTTCCGACAGCTTATAACTGACCGGCCCCAAGCGATCGCTCATGCCCCAGCAAGTGACCATGCGTCGTGCCATGCTGGTGGCGCGTTCGAGATCGTTCTCGGCTCCGGCCGTGGTTTCGTTGTAGACCAGCTTTTCCGCCGCGCGGCCACCGAGCAAGACAATCAGATGATCGCGCAACTCGCTTTCGGAAGTGCTCAAGCGATCCTCGGAAGGCATGGTATGCGTGGCTCCCAAGGTGCGACCGCGCGGGACGATCGTCACCTTATGAACACGATGGGCTCCCGGCAGGATCCAAGCCATCAGGGTATGACCCGCCTCGTGGTAGGCCGTCTTGGTCTTTTCTTCCTCGGTGAGCACCTCTTCGCGCTTGGCTCCCATCAGGATCTTGTCGCGGGCATGCTCGAAGTCGGCCATCTCGACTTTGTTCTTGCCATTCCGCGCCGCCCACAGCGCCGATTCGTTGACGATGTTGCGAATATCCGCGCCGGTCAGGCCAATCGTTCCCGATGCCAACACGTTCAAATCGACGTCGTCGGCCAAAGGAACGTCCCGCACATGGACTTGGAAGATCTCCACACGCCCCTTTTGCGTCGGACGTCCCACGGTCACATGCCGATCGAAACGACCGGGGCGAAGCAGGGCTGGATCGAGCACATCGGGGCGATTGGTCGCCGCCAGAACGATGACCGAGTCGGTCTGCATGAAGCCATCCATCTCGCTCAGAATCTGATTCAGCGTCTGCTCCCGCTCGTCGTGCCCGCCACCGAGTCCCGCGCCTCGCTGCCGACCGACCGCGTCGATTTCGTCGATAAAGATAATGGCCGGCGAGTTCTCCTTGGCATTCGCGAACAGATCGCGGACGCGACTGGCACCGACGCCGACAAACATCTGAATGAACTCGGACCCGTTCACGGAATAAAACGCAGCCCCGGCTTCTCCGGCCACGGCACGGGCCAATAGAGTCTTGCCGGTTCCCGGAGGTCCCATTAGCAACACGCCTTTGGGCACGCGACCGCCCAGGCGTTGGAATTTTTCCGGTTCGCGCAGGTACTCGACGATCTCCAAAAGATCGTCCTTCACACCTTCCAAGCCAGCGACGTCCTTGAAAAAGACCGACTGCTGGGTCGCCTCATAGCGTTTGGCCGGACTCTTGCTGAAGCCGGACAGGAATCCGCCTCCCATCATTTGTTCGCGGGAACGCCGTAGCGACATCCAGAGAAAACCGAACATGACGGCGCTCAATAGGATCGCGATGCCCCAGAACACGAAGACCGCGGTCTCGGCCGACGGACGCTTGGACGACGTCTGCACATTGTGCATGCGGAGCAGGTCGCTCAGTTCGTCTTGTGCGGCCTTGGTCGGCAGCAGGCGGACCAAAAAGTTCTTTTCGAGTTTCTTTCGTTCCGACTTAGGCTTGCCCGCCGCATCCAATTCCGGTTCGAGCGGCGGCTCCTTAAACGTGCCATAAGCTTCGTCCGTGCCGTGCAGTTCGACACTCAGGACGTTGCCTTCCTCGACTTGCTTCAGAAAGAAGTAATAATCCTCGATGACCGAGCGAGAGACTGTTGGCCGCGCGAACACCAAGACCGCGATAATCAACATCAATCCGGCGAGCAGCCAGGCATTGGGTCCTCCCCGCCGCGCAGCAGCCGGCTTGCCTGAGGGGGGCGACTTGTCATTCTTGGCGGGCTGATCCATCCACAACCTCTATCAATAACTGGGGCGTGTTGCGACGCGAAGGTGGGGCCAAGCCGCAACTTCTGCCATGCCGATCTGACGCTGGGGCCAATCTCGCTCCCGTGTCACATCCTGTCAGGCATCTTGACGCTGGAATTATTACCCCGGCGACGGGTTTTGACAGGTTCGCCATTCTAGCCCAGTCGCCTCATAATTGCGATGAGGGCATAATGTCGCTTACTTAACCCCCTGGGAAGCTCGATATGCACCGACTGTACCTTGTGTTCGCTTTATCGCTCGTCATGGCGATACCCGCGCGTTTAACCAGCCACGAAACGACGCGTCGGACCTTTGAACAAACCCGCTTGCTGGCTCAAGCCGAAGCCAACGCGACTGCGGAGGATCTGACGCAACTTCCCGCCGCGCGGTGCCAGTTAACGATCAACGTGATCGGGCCCGATACCGACGAACCCGTCGCGGCCGTGGTTAGATTGCTGAATCCGGCCACGGGCAAGACGTTGCCGCTGTCGGGCGAGATCCATCGGAAGTTGAATTGGTACTCGCTAGATGCCTCGTCGACCGTCACGCTCCCCCAGATGCGAGTTCGCGTCGAGGCGATTCTCGGGCTCGACACGGAGCTGGCGACGACCGAGATCGATCTGACGGGCAAGTCGCAGGCCAAAGTAACCTTGAAGCTGTCGCGATTCTACGACGCTTACTTCCGCGGCTTGCGGAGTGGCAACACGCATTTGCATCTCATGAAACTGACCCATGAGGAAGCGCTGCGTTATTTGCGCGTCGTGCCGTTGGGCGACGCGTTGGATCTGGTGTATCTCTCTTACCTGCGGCGCGTCCCCGACGAACGGCATTACATCTCGAACCAAATCGTATTGGACAGTTTCTCCGGAGGCAGCCTACAGCGACTCTCGCAACACGGTGTGCTGTTTGGCAATGGCGAGGAGCATCGACATAACTTTGGACGCGGCGGCCAGGGCTACGGTCATGTGATGCTCTTGGACTTGAACCAGTTGATTCAGCCGGTCAGTTTGGGACCGGGCATCATGGGCGAAGGGACCGATGGCATCCCTTTGCGTCAGGGAATTGGTCGGGCTCGGGAAGATCAAGCGACCGTAATCTGGTGCCATAACACGTTTGGCTACGAGGACATTCCCAATTGGATGGCCGGACTCATTCACGCCCAGAATATCTATGATGGCGGGACCCATGGGAGCTACGAGGATACGTTTTATCGATATCTGAATCTCGGCCTGCACGTGCCGTTTTCCACCGGCACCGACTGGTTCATTGACGACTTCTCGCGCGTCTATGTGACGCTGGAAGAAGACTTGACCAGTGCCAAATGGCTGCGTGAGTTACGCGACGGTCGGTCGTTCATCACCAATGGACCATTTCTCGAGTTGCTGGCCGAACGCGGCGGATTGGGCGATACCTTGACACTGCAAGGACCGAATCGCGTTTCATTTGCCGCGAAAGCGATGGGCCGAGTGGATTTTGGCCACCTCGAAATGGTCTACAATGGCCAAGTGGTCGACCGTGTGGCAACATCCAAGGAAGGAGGATACTTCTTTGCCGAAAAGCAATTTCGTGTCGAGATCACCGAATCGGGCTGGGTCGCGATTCGTGTCACGCCCGGCAAGGCGGTCAATGAACTTGGCCGCGAGCTGTTCGCGCACACTAGTCCCATTTACGTAAACGTGGGAGACAAACCGCGATTTCACGTCGAGACCGCACGGTCGCTAATCGAGGAGCTCCGGCAGAGCATCGAGATCATTGCCGCAAAGGGGAAGTTCGGCAATGCCGCCGAACAACAGGGAATCGTCAAGATCTACGAAGACACGATTCGCGACTTGGAACAGCGCATCGAGCGCGCCCGCTGAGGCATGTGGTTGCGACCTCGAATGACGCAAGATCGCGAGTAGCCGCTATCACGATCCGATGTATCTAAGTCTAGCCACGGTGCCCCAACGCTACAGCCTGGCCAAGTTGTCGCGATGGACAACTTCCTGGTAGGGACATTGCCCCAGGACTTGGGCGATGCGATCGGACTTCAGACCCTTGATCCGCTCGATGTCGGTCGACGGATAATTGGTCAGCCCCCGCGCGAGTTCGTTGCCCTGAGCATCGCACAGCGCCACGATGTCCCCTTTGGCAAAGCGTCCGGTTGTGCCGGAAATGCCGATAGCCAATAAGCTGCCGCCGTTTTGCGCGATGGCGCGACAGGCTCCCGCGTCGAGCAAGATTTTGCCGCGTGGAGTTGCCGAGAAGCCGATCCAGCGTTTCCAGGGGCTGATCGATCGACCTTGCGCCACAAACAGGGTACCGACGCTTTCCCCCGCCATAATCTTCCCGAGCGTGCCTGGTTCATGCCCGCTGGCGATGATGACATTCTCGCCGGCTGAGGTCACAATCCGCGCCGCGCGCAGTTTGCTGGCCATGCCACCTTTGCTGTGACCCGTCTTGCGATCGACGGCCAATCCCACGATCGATTCGTTCAGCTCCTGAACCAGCGGAACCAACTGAGACGTCGGCAATGCGGGATCGCCGGAGTAAAGCCCCGAGACATCGGAGAGAATGATGAGCAGGGGCGCTCGGACCAGGTTCGTGACCAAAGCGGCGAGCCGATCGTTATCCCCGAACGTGGTGGCGAGCTCCTCCACGGCGACCGTATCGTTTTCGTTGATGATGGGAATGGCATGGAATTCGAGGAGCGCCAACAACGTGTTTCGCACATTCAAGTAGCGTTGACGGTCATCCAGGTCCCCCGCAGTCAACAAGACTTGAGCCGCATGGCGGCCGTGTTTGCGAAACGTGCGGTCATACGTCTCAATCAACTTGGCTTGGCCGATGGCGGCGACCGCTTGGAGCTTGGCCAAGTCCACCGGTCGACGAGCCAAACCGAGCTGACTCATGCCGGCTCCCACCGCGCCCGAACTCACCAGGATCACGCTACGCCCCGACTCCTTGATCGCGTTTAACTCCTCCGCGAGTCGCTCGATGCGGGTTTCGTCGAGCGTCCCATCGCCGTGGGTGAGCACGCGCGTCCCAACTTTAACTACCACCCTGCTTGCCGATGCGGCCACTTCTTGGCGGAGTAAATCGAGCATCATGAGGACCGGGGGTTCGTGGACAGGGACCACGTTCGGTGGCCCGAGATCGTCTAAGCCACGGTCACGAAATAACTTCCTCAAATTCAAAGTAGCCATCACGCTCCGTCGTGATGATCGCTGGGAAAACGTGGAAGTTATTTCGTGACCGTTGCTAACTTGATGACATTAACGATCGCGACAATTGTTCACAACGGGGCGTGATCTTGGTGCGAAGTTCGTGTTTCCCGGGACTCGCGGTTGCTTGTGGACTTGGAACTGGGGGAATAGAATGTGGCAAGCGATCGATACTGCGACCGATACTGAACGCATCCCTCGTTTCCGCCACCCCACCTCAACTGGTGACACGCTGTCGCTGGAGGATTTTGATGAGCGTACTCCACCACGAGTGTGGGATTGTTGCCGTCTATCACCTGCCGAACGTTCCCGTGAGTGAGCTTTGCCCGGATGGTCCCGAGCACGCCTCGCGATTGCTGCCGCGCATGCTGCTGGACATCCAGAATCGCGGGCAGTTGGCGGCCGGAATCACCACCTTCCATCCCCAGCGAAAGCAGTTGCTCGACACGTACAAGGATATCGGCTCGGTCACGGAAGTCTTTCAATTGGCTCATCGTGAGCCGTGCGAGCGGCTGATGAAGGAGTATGCGGGGCCCGCCGGGATTGGACACGTGCGCTACGCCACCTGCGGCCGGGACGATCGCAGTTACGCCCAGCCATTCGAGCGTCATCACCTGGAGAAACGCAAGTGGTTCAGCTTCGGCTTCAATGGGCAATTGGCGAACTATGCCGAACTGCGCGACAACTTGCTCCGGGCTGGCGACCATCATCTGGCCCGCGAAACCGACACCGAAATCCTGATGCACGAGTTCAGCCACGAATTGTCGGGGGATCGCGAGCCGACTCTACGCGAAATGATGCATAACGTGGCGGAGCGACTCGACGGAGCCTACAGCCTGGTGTTCCTCAACGCCCGCGGCGAGATGCTCGTGGCGCGCGACCCGCTCGGCATCAAACCACTGTGTTATGCCTTTGATGGCAGCTTGTTCGCCGCCGCCAGCGAGAGTGTCGCCTTACTGAATCTGGGGTTCAGCCACGAACAGATCAAATCACTCGAAGCGGGACATGCCATTACCATCACGAAGGGCAAGCTTCAGGTGGAGCCCTTCATCAGTTCGCCCGATCGAGCTCACTGCTTTTTCGAGTGGATTTACTTCGCCAATGTCGCCAGCACGCTCGACAAGCGAAGTGTCTATCTCTCGCGCACCGCCTTGGGCGTCGAACTGGCGAAGCTGGAAGCGGGGGACGGCAGCATCGACTATAACGACGGCAACACGATCGTCGTGCCGGTTCCCGATACCAGCAAAGCCGCCGCGGACTCGATGGCTTTTGAACTTGGCATCCCGTCGCGTGAAGGCTTGATTCGCAATCGCTATTCGGGTCGCACCTTTATCGAAGGGGGTGCGGGACGCCGTAAGAAGGCCGAGACGAAGTACACGCCGCTGCGCGAGGTGCTCGAAGGCAAGCGGATTTTCCTGGTCGAGGATTCGATTGTACGTTCGACCACGATGCAGGTGCTGTTGGATCGTATTCGAAATTTAGGAGGAGCCAAGGAGATTCATGTCCGTGTCGCCTGCCCACCGATCATCGCGCCGTGCTTCTACGGCATCGACATGCCAACCGTCGACGATTTGTTCGCTCCGAAGTTCCTCAAAGGCGGGCCGCTAACCAAGGCCATTCAGGCGGAAATGGCGATGAAACTGGGAGCCGATTCGCTGCGTTATCTGCCGGTCGAAGCTATCGCCCGCGCCATCGATCTGCCCAGTATTCAGCTTTGCCAAGCCTGCATCACCGGCAAGTATCCCACCGACCGCGGGCAGGAACTGTACCAGATCGATCTTCGGGAATCCGGAAATCCCCAGGCGGTGCGTCGAGCCTACGAACGTACGCGTGCCGTTACCGTTCCCTAGTAGACGTTCGCGACCTTGCTCAGCCCGTGCAGGCAGGTCCGTCGCTGGCGATTACTTCGTGATCTGCACCAGATTCGTCTCGTCCCGCTTGGACCGGGTGTCGTGCCAGTTCTCGGGAACAAAGTTCTTGGTGTAGACACCGTACTCGTGGAAGGCGATCCTTTTGGCTAGGCGATAGGCCCAACTCTTCTCTGGGATTTCGCTGCCGGGATTGTACTGGGACGGACGCGGACTCATCGCCGCCAATTCCTGCACGGCGGTTCCCCGTGCGGTCGAGTCCTTGGCCGCGTGCTTATCGACCAGGGCTTGCATCACATCCGGCCTTTCCAAAGCGATGCAGCCACGGGTATGGGTCGCGGCCGCCTGACGGAAGTCGCGTAGAAAATCGGAGTCGTTGAACACTTCACGCAGCGGCCGTTGGTCGTGGATCGATTCCCGGGAAAACTGAATGATCGGACACGGCTCGATATCGCCCCAGGGGCTGATATGGTGGGTAAAGCCCGTGGCCATGGGGCACAGAGCCTGACCGTCCGCGTCATAATAGGCGTCGATGAAGATGATAGGCTTCTTCACTCGCATATCGACAACAAACTGCCGTGCTTGACGCTGCTGTTGCTGAGTGAGAGCCAATTCTTCACTCGGGTCGGGACCCACCGGCCGATAGATGTGGAACCACGTATAGAGCACGCCCATGTCGATCAAGCGATCCAGCCAAGCCTCTTGCAGGAGATCCTGATAGTTCGATTGGCAGAGACTGGTGCAGACGCCGGTCATGACTTTATTGTTCAAGCAATGTTGCACCCCTTCCATCGACTTGCTGTAGACCCCCGCGCGACCACGTCGCTGGTCGCTGATCACTTCGCTGCCTTCGATGCTGACCAGCACAGTCACATTGCCGCACTTCCGCAATCGTCGAGCCACCTCGTCGGTGATGAAGTGACCGTTGGTGAAGACTTGGAAGTAAGCATCGGGATGAGCTTCGAGGATCTCGAACAATTCCCCATGCATGAAGGGTTCGCCGCCAAGTAGTCCAAAGAACGCGTTACCCATCGCCTTGGCTTCGTTGAGCATGCGATG
Organism: Pirellulaceae bacterium; assembly: GCA_041746275.1. Lineage (GTDB taxonomy): Bacteria > Planctomycetota > Planctomycetia > Pirellulales > Pirellulaceae. The sequence goes on from JBGTHH010001154.1 coordinate 8,684, forward strand.
CATGGCTGGCACATCGATTTTTTGTTGCTTGTGAGCCACATCCACCCAACAGCCTTGGCAGCGCAGATTGCAGCTATTGATGATCGAGATGTAGAGATACGGCGGGAAGAACTCGCCACGTTTCAACCGCCGTTTGTGCTTGTGGACCGACCACAGGCCCTTGATTCCCATATTCCAACACAGCTTCCAAAGCAGACGTTTGTCTGTCTCCAGCAGCATTCGCTTCGCCATTCGCAGGTACATGCGGCTCTCGGTAGTTGTTCCCACGGGTTGGGAAATCGCCTGCCTCACTCGCGACGATCTATTCCGCGGCGGCGAACAGCCGTTCCAGTATAGCAGCCGAGAGCATT
>JBGTHH010001155.1:0-2446 GCA_041746275.1 Pirellulaceae bacterium
CCGGCTCTCCGCGCGCCGGCTCCGCCTGCTCCCCCGAGGCCGTAGCACCAGTAAGTAATTCGGCTCCATTGCCACCTCCACCGCGCCAAATGCGACGAAGAAATGAAGCTTCGTCGCAGGCGCTGGGTGGGGAGTGTTCCTACTCGCATGGCATGGCCGGAGGCGTAAGCGGCGGTCGCCACCCGTTTTATCGGCGCGCGGTGCGATTCATTTCCGCACGAAGTTCGCGAACCTCCTGTTGCAGTTGACGCAACATGCCTTCCATTTGCTGATTCTGAGCCAACAATTCCTGCTGGCGATTGGCGAATGCATCGTGGGTCGCCGGAGCGAGCCTCTCCAACTCGCGATACGCACATCCGCAACCGCATCCCAACCCTTCATAGCGCTCGCTGCGTATCCGCCGTTGCGCTAATGTCGCCGGGATCACCATCGACTCGCCATCGCGTAAAACTTCGACGCGCAGGCGGGCATCCGGTTGATGACCACGAATGGTGGCCAGGATCTGCTTCGAGTTCTCCATTCTGACATTGTCGATTGCCACGATGCGATCGCCAATATAGAGGTTCGCCAAATCGGCCGGACTGCTTTCATAGACATCCAGAATCCGCACGCCGGCGGGCCCCACATCGCTTGCGTCCAGGCGTACGCCCAGGTAGGCGGAGGGTGGTGCCATACCGACGCTCACGCCACAGCCAACTCGCTGAAACGCGGCGATCTCGATAACGCGGTCCGGCTCATTCTCCTGAACCAGTACTCGTCCCCGCATCCCCGCGGCAAGCTCTGTCAACAGCGCGGGTTGGCCGTTCAACGTGATTGTCGCCGTGGGGGCAACGGTGAAGACATGCGACTGACCACCGGCTACCAACGACATTCGACGAAGTTCGCCGACACCCATGATCGTGCCGGAAATGGTCGGCCGAGCGTCAACGACGGACACTCGTGGAGGTTGATTAACCACCACTGGTTGCTCAACGACCACTATCTCGGGCGTGACTTCCGTCGCGGGCACGACCTGCCTCGGGGCCTGCGGGGTGACATCGACGACCCTCGGTGCCGCACTAATGTCCGCGCCATACCATATCACACTGCTCACCCCAGATAGACCAAGGGCGACACACAATACGCCACAAACTGTTTGTCGATTCATTGCTAGACTCCTTACATAGTCGCTATCCCCACTTCGGTCCCCCGAGCGCCGCGCCGGACACTCAAAGGAAAACCGTCTAATTTCGATCGCAAGGTCACCTTCAACCGAAGCAAAACCTGTGCCATGTGGGCGACCCTGGCAACGGCTTCTAATCGTCGGCGCACTCGGGAAGGTTGTGGACTGTTCGTAGTCGGCCGACAATTTCGGTTACCGCGACTGTCCGTCCCACACCCGGTCTGTCGCGAACCGATTTGGCCCATTTCACGTAGCAGCGAAGGATAGAACACTTTCGCTGCTACAGATTTCCTGGATGCGATCCGGACGTTACCACTTCAGAGTTGAAATCATGGCCACGGAAGATCGGGAAGAAACAATCGATGGTGCGAGGGAGGCAAACCGCTCCAAGAACGTCGCTGAACCAATCGCCGACATGGGCTCGACCGCCACTGAAACCGACAGAGCGGCAGGGGTGCGAGCCACCTTTCCGATCGTCGGTATCGGTGCCTCGGCGGGGGGGCTGGAAGCGCTCGAAGCGTTCTTCGACAACATGCCGACCGATTCGGGGATGGCATTTGTCGTGGTGCAGCACCTCTCCCCCGATTTCAAGAGCTTGATGGACGAGCTGCTCGCGCGGCACACGCGAATTCCCATCCACCGAGTGTCGGATGGGATTCGGGTCGAGCCGAACGCGATCTACTTGCTGCCGCCCAAGAAGGAAATGATCATCTCAGGGGGCAAGCTGCTGTTGAGCGACAAACAGCCGGGGCCGAGCCTGACGTTGCCGATCGACATTTTCTTCCGGTCGTTGGCTCAAGACAATGGACCAAGTTCGATCGGCATCGTCCTTTCCGGAACGGGGAGCGACGGTTCGCGCGGGATCTGCGACATCCACGACGCCGGCGGGTTAGTGCTCGCTCAGGATCTCGATTCGTCCAAGTTTGACGGCATGCCCAAGAGCGCTTGGGAGACCGGAGTGGTCGATCGGGTGCTGCGTCCGGAACAGATGCCCGCAGCGCTGTTGTCGTATATCCACCATCCCGGGGCGAGCGACTTCATGGAGTTTGCTCCGCGCGATGCGGCGCTGCTGCAAGGTTTCGACGCGATCTTTCAACTGCTGCGACAGACGTACGATCTCGACTTCTCGCATTACAAACGCACAACCGTTTCACGTCGCGTGCAGCGAAGATTGTCGATGAATCAGATCACCGACCTGGAGGAATATGTCGAGCGACTGCGAACGGATGCCAATGAAGCCAATCTGCTTTATAAGGATCTTCTGATTGGCGTGACGAAGTTTTT
>JBGTHH010001156.1:0-5717 GCA_041746275.1 Pirellulaceae bacterium
CCGCAACGGTTGCCATACAAGTCGAAGTATTCGACGATTGGCATTCGCGGCGTCACCTCCAACCGATCGGGCTTGAGTGTCGTCAATTCCCGCGAGGGGTGCAAGTAAAGCATCAGCAGCATCGGTGCCGGCTGTGGGGACTCGAAAGCAATCTCGTAGCCGACTTGAATGTGCATCGATAGCAGCCCTCAGGCATGAGGTGAACGAACGGAAAGCGAACTCCATCTTATCGGATCTTCGGGCCGAGAGTGGCGTCGGTCGTTCGATTTGTTGGTAGATGCGAGGATTTCCAGCGAAACAGCGATAAGGCGATATCGACTTCGCGACACGACGCGATTAGACATCTGACTGGGAATCGGAGTCGATCGTGGATCTCGGCGTTGCGGTGGGAGTAATATCGGCTTGATCAGGAGAAATCAAGTCTTGGCGATTCGTTGGGTACTGCGAGGTTTTGGGGAACCCGATGCGTTGGGCGCGATAAATACTCGAATGACCGCTCAAAAAGTACGAGAGGAAGCAGGCGACGGCGGCATAGACGACGAAACCGGAACTGAGCAGCGAACCGTTGCCAGGCGCGAATAACTCAATCGCCATAATCGTACAAGCCAGCGGCGTATTGGTGGCTCCGGCAAACACGGCGACGAACCCCAGGCCGGCAATGAGATCGACGGGGGCTCCGAGCAACTGACCGAGCACATTCCCGAGCGCGGCTCCAATGAAGAAGAGCGGTGTGACTTCTCCGCCCTTAAAGCCGCTACTCACCGTAACGGCCGTGAACAGCAGTTTCCACCACCAACTGAACCAGTCCGCGCCGCCGAGTTGAAAGCTGGACTGGATCGTCACGGCGGTTGGGGCGTCTGGATTCGCCACGACTCCCAATCCCAGATAATCACGTTCTCCCAGCAGCCAGACCAGAAGGATCACCAAGCACCCGCCGACCGCCGGTCGCAGCCAAGGCCGAGTAATCAAGTGCTTGAAGGCCCAACTCAACGCATGACTCAACTCGGCGAACAGAACGCTGGCGAGTCCAAAAAACACGGCGGCGAGTGCCACTTTGCCTGTGAGCCCCCAATCCAAAGTAGTCGCGGTCGATGCGGTCGAAATCGTATCCGACACCATGATCTGAAAGTGTGTATGTCCGACGCCCCAGGCCGTATTCACTTGGTCGCCAACGATGCTCGCGATCAGGCAGGGAATTATCGCCTGATAGGTCAGTCGCCCCATGGCCAAGACCTCCATCGCGAATACCGCGCCGGATAACGGCGTGCCAAACACGGCACCGAATCCCGCAGCGAGACCCGACATTAGCAAGATACGCGTATCCGTCTTGCTCAAACCAAGCCAACGCCCCCAGGTTCCCGCCAAGCTGCCTCCCATTTGCACGGCGGTACCCTCACGACCCGCCGAACCACCGAAGAGGTGTGTCACCAACGTCCCGATCAAGACCAGCGGAGCCATCCGGCCGGGTACACCAGCTCCCGGCTCGTGGATTTGATCCATGATCAGGTTATTGCCCGCCTCCGAGGCATGTCCCCAATACTGATACATGAGTCCCGACGCCACGCCAGCCAGCGGCAGTAGGTAGAGCAACCACGGATACCGCCATTGAAGCTGCGTGACGTGATCCAGCGACCACAGGAAAAAGGCGACCGCGGTGCCGACCGCCATGCCGAGCGGTATGCCGATGGCCAGCCACTTCAGTACGAACCCACCTAGCTGGAGATGCTCACGGTAGTCCCAATGTGTCGGCATGTCGGAGTCTTATGGTCACCCAGGTGTCCGCGGGAACTCGCCATGTGGACGTGAGCTGGATATTCGCTAATCGATTCGGCGACGTTCCAACAGCACCACGGACGTATCGTCATGGCGACCGCTGCCGCAGGTGGCGGCATTGGAATCGTCGAACAACTTCTGCAAGGCGTCGGCCAACGGCAGATCGCGGCTCGCTTGCAGTGACTTCATGATTCCCTGAATACCGAACTGGGTGTGCTTCTGGTCCATGTCGGCAGAATCCGATCCGGGAAACGCCTCGTCTAAGCCATCCGTGAAGATCAACAACCGAGAATTCTCAGGGATCTCGCTGACAATTTCGTCGTACTCCCAATCGCCGTCGATGGCCAGCGGTAGTCCGCCCTGTTCCTCGCCACCCAACTCATAACATTCGTTGGTTTCTAGAATCTGAATGATCGGCATGGGGGCACCGGCCGACGTCCAATTCAACCGATGGTTGACCAGATCGACCGTCGAATAGAGCAACGTGATAAAACCACCCTCGTCCTGGACGATATCGCTGGTACACAATCGGCGATTGACTTCCGAAACAAAGTCGGCCGTATTGGGATAGCGTTTGTCGCGGATCATGCGGATAAACGTATGCATCGTCATGATCGACATGCAGGCTTTGACCCCGTGGCCCGAAGCATCGCCGACCAGCAGGATCAGCTTGTCGTCATCCAGATTAAACGCGTCGTAATAGTCGCCGCCCGCCATCATGACGGGATTGGAACCGGACACACGAATCTGAGCCGATTCGTAGCGTCCCACCAGTTCGTAACCCTCGGGAGCCGGTAGATCTTTCGGAATCACCGATTCCTGCAGACGCCGCACCGAATCGACTTCCTCCGTCAAACGTTCGGCCAACATGCGAGACCGTTGAGCGATCACGGCGGCCTCGGCGGCTTGAATCATCGAGGGTAGCAGGAAGATGTAATCTCCCTCCGCATCCCGCATGATGTGGGAGTGCAGCCCATGGGAGATGAATTTGGCCAGATTCGTGAACTCGCCCTTCTTCCAGGCACCCACAATGGGAATGTTCGCGTGTCCCTCTTGGACTTTCTTGAAGAGATCGAGTGCCTGTTCCTCATTAGGGAAATTCGTGGCCATGAGCACGACATCCCAAGACTGCGTCGATCCCAACCGTTCGAAGGTCTCGGGATCGGTGGCGATCTCCACGGCAACTTCGTCCACGTTCAGAATCAAGGCAATGGTTTCAGCTTCAATCTCGTCGTCCCAGCCTACGAGCATGCGCATAATCGAATATCCTGCTTGCGATGAGTCCCGACTCGTAGGGTCGGTTCGGAAACGCGAACTGACGCTCTACAATTGGCGATTGCGATGATAACTCGGTAAAAACATTCGGAGTCGGCCCCCGTTTCCGAACGGACTCCTGCTTCTCATGTTCTACTGACCGCCCTATCATAAACGAACCCCCGCGCTTTTGCACGGGGCAAACCCGCCATAAGCTTATCTTCGCGGTCTCGGATCGTTCAACGCCGATCCAGGCCACCCTCGGTTCTCCAATTTACAGTGTTTCTTCCACATCCGCCTCAGCGAGGAGCGAGGGCGATCTGCGACTGACCTTGCTCCAGCACGACCAACCCAAGCACTTGGCCGTCCTTCGGTGAGATGACGCAGGCACCGTGCATCTGAGGATTAATCGTAAACGAAGGAGCGACCTCCCATTCCCCCGCGTCTACGGCTGCCGACAGCCGATTCATGGGAATCGAAAAGCTCGACTCAATGGTTTCGGCGACGACAAACACTTCTTCCAATGCTTGGGGCTGCCGGAGCCGTGACGCGGGCCATGTCACCACGTTAGCCAGCGGCTCGTTGAGTTGCAGGGTCGCCAGCTTGCCATTCAACTCGATGTGTTCGACGCGAACCGGGAGCTCGCGTCCCGCAAGTTGTAGTTTCGCTTCACCATCGATCGCGCTGGGGGGCGGGAGCAGCAAGTCGGCGGGGCCGAGCAGCCGCTGATCGTCCAAGGCCACGATCCACCCTTCACGCTGCCTCGAACGCGTCAAGCCAAAGCGCTTTTCCTGCCAAGTCAAAGCCGCCCGTAGCGATGTCGGCAGCGTCATTCCCTCGGGCAACTCGATCGATCCGAGCGGTATATGCGGTTGCCAACGACTCCACTGCTCTTCGTCGTAGCCGCGATCTCCAGGTTGCGACAACGCAAAACGATGTCCGGTATTCACCGGTTTGCCGGGTACTTCGGGAGTTGCCAGAGAGACACCGCCGGCGGCGATCGTCGCCAGCGTGGCGGCACTCACCTCGAAACCGCCGCTGAGACTGAAGTTGGCTTTGATTCCGCTGGAGCTCCAGAAGACCGAGTTGTCACGCACCAAGCGTTTGAATCCGGGATCGATCTGCGCGCGGGATTCCATGCGGGAGGCATCGGGGGAGAGGCTGACGGCGGCGATGCGCCCGATCTGATGTCCCCGATACAGAACCGGCGCACCGGGTTGTACGCCGTGGCGATGCGGGCTTTCCAACATGATCTCCAAACTGCCCTCGACACGATCCAAAATGGTCGGAGCCGTCTCGATCCCGTCAAACACCGTCAGGGGATCCGCATCGTCGGGGCCAGGAAGTACGGCGAGATAACGTCCCTCGACAATGGTTTCCAAACCTCGAATACCCGCCAAACTGACGTCGGGCCGTGCGACCCAGAACTGACTGCCGGCGCGGGCCAGGCGATGAGCGCTTTCCGCCAATCGCACCCGTACGGTCACTCCCGAGAGCTCTTCATTCAACTCGACGCTCGCTACCTCTCCCACCACGATTCCACGGTGCCGCAGTTCGTGACCGACCTGCAATCCATGTCCTTCGCGAAACCGAACCTCAATCTCGCGAACTTGCGCGTCCAGCACGATGAGCGGTGATTCGTCACCATCGAAGAGCACTTGCGGGGCGGCATCCGCTGGCCCCGGCAAAACGCCGAGATACTTGGCACCCATGACCGTTTCGAGGCCACTGATGCGCGACAGGCTCAAACGCGGCCGTTCGACCCAAAACCGACTGCCCGCCCGGGCCAATCCTGCGGCGGCCGGCGCGAGAGCGACCTGGATATTTACCCGACCGAGATCGTCGTGCAACTGAACGGCCGTCACTTCGCCGACTTCGATGCCGCGATGTCGTAGCGTATCGCCCACCTTGATGCCGTGCCCATGCTGAAATCGGATCGTAATCAAGGTGCCACTTTGCCGCACGGCGGAAATCAGCAGGGCGATGGCCAGCAGCAAGCAGAGTCCCGTTAACAGCCACAAGCGACTCGCCGGCTGACGCAGCCAGCCGCGCATTGGAGTTTGCTCATGGACATGAGCCTCGGGAAAGTCGTTCACGCGGATTCCTCCCAAATGGCGTGTGGGTCGAACGACAGGGAGGCCAGCATGCTCATTGCAACACACATGACAAAGGCAAATACGGCCGGCCCAAAGTGGAACTCAATCACCGAGCCGAGCTTAACGAGCATGACAAGCAGCGCCAGCAACAAGACATCCAACATGCTCCACTTACCCAGATGCTCCATGATGCGGTAGGTCGAGGCGCGGTGTCGGCGATGCAGTAGGCCGAGCCAGCTTAGTTCGAGCAGCAGAACAATTTTGACGAAGGGAAAGATGATCGAGAACAAGAGCACGACCAGCCCCACAAACCATTGCCCCTTCATCAACAGTTCGAGCGTCCCGAACAGCAGGCTCGACTCGCGATGATGTCCCAGCCGTTCGACTTCCAAGATCGGCAGCAAGGTGGCCGGCCAATAGAGGAAGAAGGCGCCGAGTGCCGCGGCGGCGGTGCGGCTGGCGGCGAGCTGTCGGCCGCGTCCCCGTTCCATCGTGGCGTGACACCGAACGCACGTGGCCGATTGAGTAGGCTGTAACTCCGGCATGTGGTGAATCAGTCCACAACAGTGACAAGCTCGCAGATTCGCCATGCAG
>JBGTHH010001157.1:0-6472 GCA_041746275.1 Pirellulaceae bacterium
CGAGGAAATCGTCAATACCCAAGCGGCGGTAAGCGGATCGAGCCTCATCGTTCTGGTGCCGACGAAAGTTGATACCTCGAAGATAGCGGATTACAAGTTCTCGATAAGTCGTTCGCAAACACATCAAGATCAGCGGTGGAGTAGGCCCTTGCTCGCGGGCGGTACGTAGGATCATGGCCTCGTCGAAGTAGAAACGATCATCGCGACCCTCTCGGTCTCGGTGTTGCCGGGGAGATGGGAACGTGACCAAGCTCTTCCTTGGAAGCAAATTGTTGGCGATCTGTTGCAACACGATTCCCTCAGCCCAGAGTAACTAGGCCCTCCGCAACTTGAGATAACTTGACAGAAACATCCTAAGATCATTCACTGCAAACATTGTGCCAAGGCGTAGCCGCGATCCTCCCACTGGATTTCGACATGTTACATCGTGACAATTCTCGCATTTCTGGAGACTTGCCTCAATGAGTTGGACCTGATGTCGAGAGTTTCGTGAACGAGCACGCTGCGGTAAAGGACCCGATGTGGGGCTCCAGATTTCCGAGCGGAGCGGAGCCTTTGATCCGGCCAAGAGCAGCGCGCCGTGGTGCGCGCAGATGTCGAGGCTGACACTTTAAACGCTGCACGCTACCCGCCTAATTTGCTATACCAGTCGTCTCTGGGTTACTCTATTTCCTGCAACGTGAGATACCCGGTTTCCGTAATCTATCAAGACGCCGCTACGAGGTACGACCCCATGAGCCAGGAACTACGCACGCGGATTTTTCAGGAGCTGGATGCGCTGGTCCTGATCGATCCCCACACGCACATCGATGCCTTGAATCCCGCTTCCCGGACACTCGCCGATATCCTGGGCTACCACTACTACACCGAACTGGCGCACTCGGCGGGGATGCCGAAGGAGCAGATCGAGGATCCCGACATCTCGCCCAAGGAAAAGTGCCGTCGATTATTCGAGAACCTGGGCCCCATCGAGAACACCATTCAATACAGTTGGTTCATCGAGATGGCGCAGCGGTTCTTTGGCTTTCAGGGAGATCGAGTCACTGCCGAGACTTGGGAGTCGCTCTACGATGCGGCCGAAGCAAAGATGGCTTCGGCCGAGTGGGTGAGCGAGGTGCTTCAAATGAGTAAGTTGGAGGCGGTGTTCTTGACCAACAACTTCGACGACCCGCTCGATGACTTCGACACGCAAGTCTACGTGCCCTGTTTGCGCACTGACGAATTGGTCTTTCATTTGACGAAGCGGTCGGTCCAGGAGCGGTTGGAGTATGCTTCGGGCAGTTCGGTTAGCGACGCCGCTTCGCTCCGCGGCGCGATCGGCCAATTGTTCCAGCACTTCAAGAGCAAGAACGCGCGGGCCTGTGCGATTTCGTTGCCCCCCGATTTCGCGCCGACTCGCGTGTCGCTGGGACGAGCCGACACGGCGGTCGAGAACGTGCTGGTCAAGAAGCTCGAAGCGAGCGAGAGCGATCAGCGAGCGGTGGCGAACTTCGTCTTCTGGACACTGGCCGAATACTGTGCCGATTTCCAGATGCCATTTGATCTGATGATCGGTGTCAATCGAGGCGTGTATGCGGACGGTGTCTTTCAGGGGCAGGACTTGTATGACAGTCGGGTCTCGATGATCCAGTATAAGGAGCTCTTCAACGCCTTCCCACAAGTGACGTTTCCGATTTCGGTGCTGGCGAGCGTGACCAATCAGGAGCTAACCAGTTATGCTTGGATCTTTCCGAACGTCGTCACCAATGGACACTGGTGGTACTCGAACACGCCGACCTTCATTGAACACGACGCGGCCGCGCGACTGGAGGCCGTCCCTCGTACCAAACAGATCGGCTATTACAGCGACATGTACAAGCTGGAGTTCGCCTTACCCAAATTCGCCATGTACAAGCGAATCCTGGCCAAGATTCTCGCTGAGCGTTTCGTGATCGATCGGGGCTGGCAGGAGGAGCAAGCGGTGGCGTTGGGTCGACAGGTGCTGCGGGGCAATGTGGAGTCGATCTTTGGTTATGGAGAAGATTTTTTCCCACAGAGCGCGAACCTGGGGGACGATAATGCGTCTTAGACACCATACCGGCTCCTCGACGCCACCGAATGTGGGTTGCCAGCATTCCCCGAATGTGGAGCTTCCCTGTTCGATTGCGGGGGCTGGCGAGTCTGACGCGGGTCGATGGAATCTCCGGTGAAACCGACCAAGGTTTCGCCTGAAATCGTTTGTCAGTTGAGGACTTCGGTGATATAGTATCGAACCGACGGGATCTGGCTCGGTGCCGATCCGCACGTCGATTTTCTTTGGGTTCTTTCTCATTGCGCGGACTTGCGCAGAGGAGGATTGTGATGCGTAGTTTAATCAATGCCATGAATAGCATCGTCGTCAGCGGTCGTCAGGATCGCACGTACGTAGCCGGCATCGGTTCGCTCCGCGGACTCGATCTCCTACTAGGTCCGTGCAGTTCTGTAGGACGCGCGGCAAGCGCGGCGGTGGTAACAGGCTTGAAACCATTTAAGCCGGTACATCAACGCTCGCTCCGCCCCGAACATGGCATATCAACCATGTCCGGCATGTCCTGTTGGCATCCTGAGCGGGCCTGCATGGGCTCGCTCGCCTTTGCGTGCAGAAGCTGAACGGAAACCTCGCGGTTTTCCGTTGCCTACATGCAAATGCCTAGTCGGATGCTGACCGAGCGGCTGATCGCCTTCCGGCTGTCGGCTACTCGCCCCGCACGGACTCTCACGTTTGGAACGTGAGCCCGTGTTTCCAGAACACTCAGCTTGAGAAAGAACCACGATGGCAGAATTGATCGAGGAAATCGAGCAGACGGAAACGTCACAACTGGTGGAAGCCGCGCAGCTCGGCGACCGGCAGGCGTTTGGGCAATTGTTCGAGCGGTTTCAACCAATGGTGATGGCCGTGGCGTTCCGGCGTCTGCACGACGTTAACGAGGCTCAGGAGTTGACGCAGGACGTGTTTATCCAAGCGATGACCAAGTTGGATCAATTGCGCGAGCCGGAGCGGTTCGCCGGTTGGTTGCGGTCGATCACGCATCGGATGGCGATCAATCGCGTGGTGCGGCGTGGACCGACCATTTCGGCCGAACCGGCGACGATGGAGGCACGTTGCGTGGAGTACGCGACGCCGCTGACGGCGGTCTTGAACGACGAACGCCATTCGGAGTTGCGTGCGGGGTTAGGTCGTTTGCGGAACCTGGACCGCGAGACGCTGGAGGCGTTTTATGTGAAAGGACATTCGCTGCTCGAAATGAGCGATGAATTCGCCGCTCCGCTCGGCACCATCAAGCGGCGGTTGCATGTCGCCCGCCAGCGGCTGGCAAAGGAAGTGGAACCGCTGGCCGTTTGATTCGGGTGGCAGTTGAGTTGGGACTTGGTGCCCTCAGTCGCGTGGATTGATCCTGCGGCTGAGGGCATTTTTTATGACCCAGCGCCACTTCGCCATGGTCGCCATGATCGCCTCATGCAGGGTCGGCACTTCCGAGGGCGCTCCCTGCGATGGCATCTATTCCCGCCGTTGCCAGGCGGCCACGGCCAACATGATCCAGCCGACGACCAAGCTGACGCCGCCGACGGGAACGATCGCGCCGAGCACCTTCACGCCGCTTAACACCAAAACATACAGGCAGCCGCTGAAGATCAGGATTCCCACCAGGAAGAGCCGCGCCGACCAATTCGCCGCGTTGCGGTTTTGCGGGGAAGTCAACAGCCCCAACATCAGCAAAGCCAAGGCATGGTACATCTGATAACGCACGGCGACCTCCCACACATCGAGCCGCTTCGCCTGCTCCTCCAGCGGTAAGTCCCAGCGGACGACGGCACCTTCCAGCCAATGGGCCCCGAAGGCACCGAGCAACACGGCCGTGGCACCACACACGGCACCGCTCAGAAGAATTCGTCGTTGAATCACTACGTTACCTCGCCTGGAATTTCCACGAAAAAGCCCGCTTCGCAAGTCAGTATACTCGCGAGCGGGCAATGTCGTGTCATGATCGAGGTCGGGAAGCAGGCTATCGAGTGATCTCGACTCCCAGTTTCTCTTCTTCTTCCTCTTGAATGATGATCCGCGGCGTGACCATCAGCATCAGGCTTTGCGTTTCCCGACCGATGCCCACATTCTTGAACAGGCGGTTGATGTAAGGGAGCTTGTTCAGCATGGGCACGCCCTGTTCTTGACGAGCCTCACGCAACCGCTTGATGCCGCCTAGGAGCACCGTCCCGCCGTCCGGCACGCTGACGGTCGTCGAAACGGTCGTGAACGAGAACGTGGGAAGCTGGACGGTTGTGCCTTCCGTTGTGGTTTGTGTGTTATCGCGGTTGCCGGTCGGTTTGCCTTCCGCGTCGACCACATTCGTGCCAGTGTTGGTGGTCGTCTTTCCGTCGAAGGTAAACTCTTCCACCTGACCGATCTGACTGAAGAACGGCACCAAGGTTAGGCGGACGAAGCGACGATCGGACGAGACCACCGCTTGTACGCTGAGCGACGTACCTTCGCTGAGGACCACGATGACCGGTTGATGGGCGGCGGCGAAGTCGCCCACGACGGGGATCAAACTGGTAACGAAGGGCCGTTGCGAGACGTCGCTGACCGATGCCAATTGGCCGTTGAACAAAGTCACCTTTGGTGCTTGAAGTACGTTACTGCGATCGTTGCCGGTGGCGGCCTCAATTAGGAAGAAGGCTTCAATGTCGCTTAAGATCGCGAAGCCGAAGGTCGCCGCGCTGGTGGGGCTATATCCACCGAACGCGGGAATCGCCGTCGCGAAACTTCCTTGGGTGAAGGAGAAGTCGAAATCCGCCGTCGGCGTGCCGTCCGGTCGCAGGCCGATGGCAACCGATGGTCCTCCGTCGTCGGGTGGCAAGGCGGTGACGTTGTCATCAATGTCGAAGTCAAAGTCGACACCGATCCGCTCGAAGAAGTCGTCCTGCAACGTGATGAAACGGACTTCGATCGTCACCTGCAAGTCCTGCAAACGCCGCAACTGCTCCAACAAGTCGGCGACTTGCTCGTGAACGTCTTGGGTTTGGCTAATGACCAAACTTAAGTTCGTGGGGAATGGCTCGATGGCACCCGGTCCCCCCACTTCGTTCCATGTATCGGGTTGGATGGTCGAGGTGATCAATTCGATGAGCGTATCGAAGTCAGCCATTGCGGCACCGCCCATGTTGCCCAAGCCGCTGCCCATGTTTGGCATGGACCGCGAGCGGTTGGCCGCTGGCAATCCGCCATACGAGCCCATCTGAGCCAAGGCCGACGCGCTGGTCGCATTGCTTTCGTTGGACGAGACCATCAACGGTGAGGGAGCCATGGAGACCGGTTGGACAACGCCGCCATAGCCCAGCGCGGTGTGAGCTTCGCGAATGGCCGAGGGCAGCCCCACGTTGTAACCCGGGATGAAGTTTGGAATGGGGATCACGAGATCCGCCACGTTGTAGACTCGCGGGTAGACGTTCGAGTCGCGCAATTGCTCGCTGGTGATCCGTAAGACCTCGTTCTGGATCACATAGCTCAAACGCAACGGTTCGAGAATCAGGTTCAAAGCACTCTTCAAGGAGATCGCCTGCGTCAGGTTGATGTTGACGGGCGTGTCGGAGGTGACTCCTTCTGCGGCCAGCCCCTGAGGGTCGGCGTAGATATTGATGCCCGACAAACTGGCCAAGGTGTCCAGGACTTCCTTGAGCGGCCGATTGTTGAATTTGACATCGACGGGAGTCTTGAGGGAGTTCTGAATTTCCATTTCGACCGGTGTCAGCCGTCGCTCCTGCATCTCCTGCCGTCGGCGTCGACTCTCCGACAGGGCTTTCCAATCGTTGATGTTGCCGAAATCGATCGGATTGTCTCCCACATTCAAGCGTGAGGACTCGTCGACATCAAGCAACGTGTTCACGACTCCTTCTTCTTTGGCGTCGGCGATCCATTGGTTGCGGGCCAGCCGACGAGCCATTTTGCTCTTGATGGTGACCAGCCGTGTGATCGGCGAATCGGGGTCCAACTCACGAATCTGTTTGGACACCACTTCCGCTTCCGCGTGCCGTTCGGCGTCTAGTAAATCATTGAACTCTTCCACCAATTCCGCCACTTTCTGTTGAACCTCGATGGTCCGAGCGCGATCGCGATCGATCGAATCGACCACTTGGCGATTCCGCTCCTTGAGCAGGATATCGCCCTCGTTTTGTTTGATGTAGGAATCGATCCCGGAAATCTCGCGGTCGACGATGGTCAGCAGTTGCTTCCGCGCGCCCGGATCAACTTCGGCTTGCGCGACGCGCTGGCGAAGTTGTGTGACCCGAGTCAAAGCACCTCGGGGATCGAGTTTGACCATATCTTGCGCCTGTTTGGTCTCGTTGGTGATCTCGCGGAACAGTTGCTGACGGAGGAGTTCCTGTTGCGCATCGACTTCTTCCAGCGGAGATGGTTCGCGGATGGGGCGATTTCCCGCCAGGCTGAGCAAACTGAGTT
>JBGTHH010001158.1:0-5018 GCA_041746275.1 Pirellulaceae bacterium
GTAGACGAGATTCCCCAGCACGGCCAAGCCGTCCCCCTTACACCGCTCGACGACACAGACACTGAGGACGATGATGGGTTTCCTAAAAAATTTCTTCCAAAACGTGTTTCATGAAGAGGCTGAGGCGGCTGCACTTCAGCACGGCTCCAAGCCCAACAACAGCAGCTTCGAGCGTCTCTCGGAGGACGAGCTGGAAGCCCATTTGGGCGTGCAACGTTACGGCAAGTTCCGTCTGACGGATGCCGTGCGTCCCTCCTACGACCTGCAGGTGGTCCCAGAACAGGGTTACCGGCACGACGTCTATCATGACGAAGAGGCCAAGAGCAATATCCCGGTCATCATGGCGGCCGCTTCCAACGAGATCCTATTCGAGATCTTCATGGAGTTGCTCGATCCGCTTGGCGTCGAAGTGGATGTCGTGCTCGAAACCAGCCACAGCCGCGGCAACGGCGGCCACACCGATTTGTATCGCGAGCACATCGACATGCCGGTGTTGAAGAGCACGCTGTACGACTATGAAGACCTGTTGGTCAACGATGGCTGCACAGGAATTGCCGTGCTGAATCCCCGGATTCCGCAGGAAGTCCAGTTCGACGAACACAAGTTGCTGATCGTCTATGGCCAGCCGCTCGATGCGTTCGAGCGTATTCTGGAAGCTTATGGCGTTCGCTGTCGTGACGGCATGAAGTTCATTACCGAAGCCGAGCACGTTCACTCATCAAGCGACATTTACTACCAACAGTTCGACGAGTTGAAGTTACGGTTAGGCATGGACTGCACCTTCTAATTTGACGATCCACAACATAACTCGCGACCCCAGAGCCGGACCCCAAGTCTGGCTCTTTTCGTTGGTGGATCGTGAGGCAGCCGCGAGGCAAGGGTAGAGCACGCGTGGAGACTCCATTGAAGAACCCGCGCGGGCGTCTATATTCAGACGGATGCGATTCTTAAAGCTGACCGTGGCCTACGATGGCACCCACTTTTCTGGCTGGCAATGGCAACCGACCCAACGCACCCCGCAAGGAGCATTGGAAGCGGCGGTTCTGGCGATCACCGGTGAAACCACGCGGCTGCGTGCGAGTGGCCGAACCGATGCGGGTGTGCATGCACTTGGGCAAGTGGTCAGTTGGGAGACGGAAACCCAGCTTCCTACGGATGTCTTGGTACGCGCGTTGAACGCCCGGCTGCCACATGATGTGGTGGTACTTGAAGTGAGTGAAGCTCCGACCGGATTTCACGCGGTAATCAATACCATATCGAAACGCTATCGGTACATGCTGTATGACCATCCGGTGCGAGACATTTTCGCGCGGCATTACGTGTGGCAGGTTTGGCAGCGACTCGATGCCACCGCGATGCATCAGGCGGCTCAACGCTTGCGAGG
Source organism: Pirellulaceae bacterium (assembly GCA_041746275.1). Classification (GTDB taxonomy): domain Bacteria; phylum Planctomycetota; class Planctomycetia; order Pirellulales; family Pirellulaceae. Next base: position 1,385 of record JBGTHH010001158.1, read on the forward strand.
TGAACACGATTTCAAGAGCTTTGAATCCTCGGGCTCGCCACGCCGGAGCACGGTCAGAACGGTTTACGATATCACGGTCGAGCGACGTACGATGGATTATGGTGAGCGTATCGTGGTCGAGGTCGAAGCCAACGGTTTCCTCTATACCATGGTCCGCAATATTGTCGGCAGCCTGGTCGAAGTCGGTCGCGGCAATCGCGACGCGAACTGGCTGAGCGAAGTGCTGGAAAGACGAGATCGACGCGCCGCCGGAGCGACCGCGCCCCCTCAGGGCCTGTACTTACTCCAAGTGCATCTCGACTGGTAGCAATTCTCGCGCGGAGTCGGTTGTCATGCGGATCGCACACGTTATCACGCGAATGATCATTGGCGGAGCCCAAGAGAACACGCTCTATACGTGCCTGGATCTCATGCGCGAGCATCACGACGAGGTGCTGTTGATTACCGGTCCGGCACTCGGGCCCGAAGGAGACTTGTTAACGCAGGGTCGGGGAGGCGAGTTGAACGTGGCCTATGTCCCCTCGCTTCGCCGCGCGATCCATCCGTGGCGCGACCTGCGCAGCTATTCCGCGATCCGCCGACTACTCCGTGATTTCCAGCCCGACGTGGTTCACACGCACAGCGCCAAGGGAGGCTGGCTCGGACGCGTGGCCGCAGCGTCGCTCGGCGTACCTGCGATTGTGCATACCGTTCACGGCGCGCCGTTTCACGCGTATCAGGGCCGGGCGGCGCGCGAGCTGTTTCGTCGGTGCGAACAGTTTGCGGCGCGGCACTGTCACCACTTGGTGAGTGTCGCCGATGCGATGACCGATTTGATGGTCGACGCGGGTGTGGCTCCGCGCGAAAAGTTCACGACCGTCTATAGCGGCATGGACGTTGAACCCTTCTGCCGCGCGAACGAGCAGCGTGACGAGGTGCGTGCGCGGCTCGGCTTCACTCCCGAACATGTCGTCGTCGGGAAAATCGCCAGGCTGTTTCATCTTAAGGGACACGAGTACATCATCGCGGCGGCGCAGCGCGTGGTCGCGACCTGCCCGCACACGCGATTTCTGTTCGTGGGTGATGGCTTGCTGCGCGAAACGCTGGAGCAGCAGATCGACAGGGCGGGGCTCCGCGACCATTTTCGCTTCACCGGCCTCGTGCCGCCCACGGACATTCCGCATCTGATCGGAGCCATGGATCTCCTCGTGCATGCCAGCTTACGGGAAGGCTTGGCCCGCGCGCTCCCTCAAGCCTTGATCGCGGGCAAGCCGGCCATCAGCTACGACATCGACGGCGCGCGCGAAGTGGTGATTACGGGGGAAACAGGTTTTCTTCTGGAACCGATGTCGATCGCGCCGCTTGGTGACGCCATCATCGCACTCGCCAGCGATGCGGAATTGAGGCGGCGTTTGGGTCTGGTCGGTCAGCAACGATTCACCGACCAGTTTCGGCACCAGCGAATGACTAGCGAACTGCGGCGTCTGTACACGCACTTACTCGACGAACAGGCGAGGCAAGCGTCGGTCGAAGCGCGTCTTTGATGCCAGCACCGATCACTCGGGGTCGCTCGCAGGGCAAGAACCGGGGACCGCGAATCCCAGGAACCACGCGGCACCGAGTCCGGCATACCGAGTCCGGCATAGCACTTCCGTTGCCAGAACCCTTCCTTTACACTGGCGGGGTTATTCCGGTTGAGCCGGGCCTCGACTCTTTAGATCTCGTGGGTTCCTTGTGTCACAGCAACTTCCAGATTTCCTCGGCCCCTATCGTTTGGCGCGATTCATTCGCTCGGGAAACTCCAGCCAGATCTGGGAAGCGATCCGCGACAAACGCGAGCGATTTGTGCTGAAGGTTCTGCGCCCGGAGCACTGGGGCAACCGAGCGGAAATCTCGCTTTTGAAGCATGAATTCGAAGTTGGACACTCGCTGAAACACCCCAACATCATCGGCATTCACGAATTCAACATGGAAGGTCCGATCGCTTACTTGGTATTGGATGTGTTCTCAGTGCTTAACGTCAAACAAGCCATGCGCGAGAACTTTTTACGCGTGCAGGCACAGTTTTCCAGCATCGCCAACCAGATGGCTTCGGCCTTGGGGCACATGCACGAGAAGGGCTGGGTACACTGTGACGTCAAACCGGATAACTTTTTGTTGAATCCGGCCGGCGAAGTGAAGTTGATCGACTTCACCATCGCGCGGCGTGCCGCCACGGGCATGTTGTCCCGGATGTTTGGTAAAGAGAAAACGATTCGCGGTACGCGCAGCTATATGTCGCCCGAACAAATCCGCAAACAAGCGGTCGATGGACGCACCGATATCTACTCGCTCGGTTGCGTGTTCTTCGAATTGTTGGGCGGCAAGCCCCCGTACTTCGGTGACAATCCGAACGACTTGCTACAGCGACATCTCACCTCGGGAATCCCATCCGTGGTCGTGCAGAACGACAACGTCACCAACGAAGTCGCGAGTCTGCTCCGCAAAATGATGGCCAAGAAACCCGAGGGGCGTCCCAATTCGATGGCCGAAGTTCTCAAGGAACTGCGGACGTCGAAGCCGTTTAAAGTTGCTCCGAAGTTGCCTCAGGAAACCGAGGTCAAGTCCGACGAATCCGACAATTGAATTGAATCGCGTGCAAGGAAAGATAACTACCCATGGAAGCCCCTGGTCCTGGATTTGAATTCGAAGAACCGATCTACGAGTTGCAGTGCCGGTTGCGCGCGTACGAAGCGCAGACGCCGAAGACTCCCGAGGTCGAAGACGCCATGCGGTTGGTCCGCCGACAGATTGCGGATCTGACCGAACAGATCTACGCCAACCTGTCGCCGTGGCAGACCGTGCAAGTCGCTCGGCACAAAAATCGACCCCATACGCTGGACTATGTCACACTCGCCTTTGACGAGTTCGTCGAGTTGCATGGCGACAAGCACTTTGGTGACGACCAGGCAATTCGGACCGGCTTTGCCAAAATTGATCGATTTAAGGTGATGGTGGTGGGCCACGAAAAGGGTCGCACCTACAAGGAAAAAAGTGCCTGTTACTTTGGTTGTGCGCATCCCGAAGGTTATCGCAAAGCCATGGGTAAGATGCGGATGGCGGCCAAGTTCGGCTTGCCGATCATTTGCCTGATCGACACGCCGGGCGCTTATCCCGGCATCGGGGCCGAGGAACGGGGGCAAGCCCAGGTCATCGCCGAGAATATGTTCGCCATGTCGCGCCTGGAGACCCCGATTATCTGCGTCGTCATCGGCGAGGGTGGTAGCGGTGGTGCCTTGGGGATCGGCGTGGGCGACCGCGTGGCCATCCTGCAGCATGCGTACTATTCCGTCATCAGCCCCGAAGGTTGTGCGGGCATCATCTGGAAGAGCCACGAGTTCGCGGCTAAGGCGGCCGACGCCCTCCGCTTCACCTCCAAGCACTTGAAGGAGTTTGGGATCATCGACGACGTGATTACTGAACCACTCGGCGGCGCGCATCGCGATCCCCATCAAATGGCGTCGCGATTGAAGATGTACTTGATGAAGACCTTGCACGAGCTTGTGGGCATTCCGACTCCAGACTTGCTCAACCAGCGTTACGACAAGTTCCGTCGCATGGGCATCTTCTTCGAGGACGCGCTGACACCCTGAGCGATCCGCCGCAGTCATCGGTA
>JBGTHH010001159.1:0-2298 GCA_041746275.1 Pirellulaceae bacterium
TAGATGTTGCTAACTCGATTTGGTACTACATCGACGTAGAAATCCCGCCACGCAGTTCCAGAATCGTAGACGTTGTGGTTCGCTTCACCGATGTCAAAAGGCTTCGGGTGATGCCCACAATTAAAGGAACTCTTATATTTAGCGGCACTCAAGGTGAGGCCGGGGTTGACATGCTGCTATTTGGTTCTGAAATGACCGAAAACTCAACTCGGGGAGGTTCAATACTGAGTTCAGCTTCGTTGCCGACTGCGTCTCAATCGAAGAGTTGAGCTTCAGTTACGCAGCGATAGACACGGCTGCTGATTGCAAATTCGCCAGTGGCACATTGACGACTCCGGATGCAAATCGTGTCACCAGCGGAACGCAAAAATGCTTGTGGCCATGCGACCTCAACAGGTAATCTAACAGGGCAACAGAAAATCGCTGCGTCGGAACAGGAGACGGGACATGCAGAAACTTCAACGACGCGATAGTTCGGCTGGGGCAGGTGGGATTTGGTGCGCTGACGCTGTCTGATTTGCCGCATGCCGATCGATTGACGGCTGGTGCGTCGCGTGATGTAGTCCAACAAAGCCCAGGTAAGGCCAAGGCTCACTGTTTTGATTGGAGGAGAAGTCATGCTGAGTGTGCAAGTGGGTGCGTTACAGCCGCGCGGTCGAATGACTCGTCGTGAGGTGATGCGAGTCGGCGGGTTGTCGCTGTTCGGAGGCATGACGATCCCGCGATTGCTCGCAACGGCTGGCGAAGGCGGGCGCAAGCCGCACGGCCGAGCGCGTTCGGTCGTGCTCTTCAATTTACTGGGCGGTCCCAGTCATCAAGACATGTTCGATATGAAGCCGCAAGCTCCGGTGGAGATTCGCGGCGAGTTTCAGCCGATCGCGACTTCGCTGCCGGGCTTGCAGATCTGCGAGCACTTGCCAAATACCGCGCGGCTGATGCACAAAGCGTGTCTCATCCGCAGCGTGACGCACAACTACAACGCGCACAATCCGCTCAACATTATGACCGGCTTTCTAGGCGGCGATCCGAATCAACTCAGGCCGGAAAGGACGGACCCGCCTGACATCGGCGCAATCTGCCAGTATCTGGACATGGGTCCGAGCGATATGCCCGGCGCTTTTTGCCTGCCCTGCTATCCCGGCTGGGGAGAACGCTCGCAGTACCCAGGCATCCGGCGGCCCGGACCGTACGGCGGTTTCTTGGGCAGCCAGTACGATCCGTTGTTCAGCATCTGCAACCCGACCTTCGACCACGTTCCCGAGCGAAAGTATTACGACCCCGTGTGGCCGATGGGCGAGCCGATGTTGCCGCTCGACGAGCCGCCGGCTGAAATGACGCTCGACAGGCTCAACCAACGGCGGACGTTGCTCCAGCAATTTGACGATCAGTTTCGACAGCTTGATGCCGCCCCAGCCGGCAACCGCATGGACGATGCCATCGGCCGGATGAACCGAGTCAAGCAGCAGGCCTTCGCCATGATCCAGTCCAGTCGCACGCGAGACGCCTTCGATCTGGCGCGCGAGTCGGACGAGACGCGGGAGCGTTACGGGAGGAATCTACACGGGTCGAGTATGCTGGTCGCGCGGCGGTTGGTCGAAGCCGGAGTGCCCTTCATCAGCGTCCACGCCGAGAACTTCATTCCACACGGTTTCACGTACGACATGCACGAAAACAATTTCGGCATGTTGAAGAACTACAATCTGCCGGTACTCGACAAATGCTATCCCGCGCTCGTGGAAGATCTGGAGTCGCGTGGTTTGCTGGATTCGACGTTGATCGTGGTCATGGGCGAGATGGGTCGCTCGCCGAAGGTGAACGACAAGGCAGGTCGCGACCATTGGCCACAATGCGGCTTCTGCTTGCTGACCGGCGGCGGCGTGAAGCCCGGTTCCGTCTTCGGCGCGTCGGATAAACATGCGGCCTATCCCGTCAGCGACGCCGTTTCACCAAGCGACATCGTGGCCACGATCTATCACCTGTTGGGCATCGACTCGCAGATGACCGTGAACGATCCCGCGGGCCGCCCGATCCCCATCGCCCACGGTGGAAACGTGATCCGGGACGTTGTCGCGTGATCTTCGCCCCGGCGACAATTGCCCCATGAACATTGCAATCGACTTCCGAAGTTTGAGGCAGCCTTCGCCTAGCAGCCGTTTCGAAGATTTATTTCATTTGGAGTGCTGTGACTTGTCACAGCTTTGGTCTGCGGCGGAGCCGCATTTGTCCTGCTGGCCGGAAGGGCTTTGAAGGCTGCTGCGCCAAAATGGAAAAGCGGCGACAAGTCGCCGCACTCCAAAG
>JBGTHH010001160.1:0-5358 GCA_041746275.1 Pirellulaceae bacterium
AAAATGGTTGGATTCGCGCCGTTCAACTCGAGTCCACGTTTGTGCGTCAGAAACATCGGCACGCGCGTGCCATCCTGGCTGGTATAGAAGACCTGGGTGGTCACATAATCCGTTGGCTGGAAATCGACTTGAGGCTGGCGATACAGCGTGCTCGTTCCCGTCGCGATGTCGTAACGATAAATCGAACCGGGCGTGGTGTAGTTCGAGAAACTGTAGAACGTCTCGCGATCCTCGCGGCGTCCGCCGAAACCGCCCGCCGACCCCAACGCCGGCAGATCCACATCGCGAACGTACTGTCCATCGAGTCCAAAGACTCGAACTTGCGAAGACGCGTCCTTCAGGTACACCGCCAACAAGCGATCACCGACCAACCCCACTCCTTGCAGCACTTCTCGAGCTTCGGGAATGAGTTCCCGCCAGTGATCGCGTGGCGGAGTCGCGATGTCGATGGCCAGCACACGGCGTAGCGGTGCCCCATCATCCGTGTTGAACCAGAAGGTCGTCCCATCGTTGCCGATGAACTGGTACTCGAACTCGAAACCCGAAATCAGCTCAATCACCGGAGCATCCGTCCGCCGCAAGTCTTTATAGAAGATTTGGTTCTTGCGTTGTGTGCCTCGCCAGACCGAAATCAGCAAGTAGTTGCCGTCCTCGGTCACCTCGCCATCGAAGCCCCACTCCTTCTCGTCGAGCCGCTCGTAAATCAAGACGTCGTCGGCTTGGTCGTCGCCAATTTTGTGGAAATACAACTTCTGATAGTAGTTGACGCCGGTGAACTTCTCACCCACTTCAGGCTCGTCGTAGCGGCTATAGAACAGTCCGCTACCGTCCTTGGTCCACGAAACTCCGGAAAACTTGACCCACTTCAGATGATCGACGCGCTCGGTGCCGGTCTCGACATCCAACACCTTCCACTCGCGCCAATCGGACCCCGCCGCGGCGATGCCGTAGGCCAGCAGTTTGCCATCCTCGCTCGGCGTCCAGCCCGCCAATGCGACCGTCCCATCGTCGGCCCATTGGTTCGGATCAAGCAAGACTCGCGGTTCGCCCTCCAACCCCTCCGCCACGTACAGCACGCTCTGGTTTTGAAGTCCGTCGTTGCGTGTGTAGAAATATCGGCTCCCACGTTTGCGAGGCAAGCCGAAGCGTTCGTAGTTCCACAATTCGGTCAGACGCTTCCTGATCGCTTCGCGCTGCGGGACTTGCTCAAGATACGCGAACGTCACCTGGTTCTCCGCCTCGACCCAAGCCTTGGTTTCCTCGCTATCGGGGTCTTCCAGCCAGCGGTAGGGATCGGCCACGAGCTTGCCATGGTAATCATCGACGTGATCCGCACGTCGGGCCTGTGGGTATTTCAGCTTACCATCCTCCTGTGCAGTGCGTGATTCCTGTCCTTGTGCCAATACCACCGTCATTTGGCAGACCAGCATGAGCGAGATTCCGATCACGCGGAGTCGCGGTGACTGGCCGCGGATTCGACAATGGTCCGCAACACGGTTGGCCTTCCATTCACAGGCATGGCTCATGCGATGGTCTCGATCGGTGGGACATGTTGCTGGGACGCGAGTATTCGTGAATCGTCATCAGACTCTAGTGAGTAAGGTGGTTGCTTGCAACCACTATCATCCCATCTGATCACCGTTCCAAAACGCTTCCGGACATTGTGATTGCGAGCAACCACTCTACTTAATCTCGTCAGTGAAACGTCGAGCCAATCGTGCGCAAGTAATCGAGCGCTTCGTCGAGATCGGAGGCTTCGACTCCCGCTTGCCGGCCTGCCCGGTCGCAACGACCAAGCAGCACCAGTTCGTCATAGCTCTCCGATTGTTGCAACCGGCGTTTGGCCCGCGCGCCAATCGTGTGGTCTAAAATCGCGTGAGCTTCCATGTGATGTTCGATCAGCCAGTGCGTCCGCTCCGTGATGAACCCCTCCAGGGCTTCCAGCCCCGCGGCAACATGGTCGCGTGGATCAATCGCCTTGCCTATGTCGTGCAGCAGCGCCGCCAAGAGAAACTCCTCGTCGTAGGGCAGCTCGTCACACGCCCGATCGAAGACTTGCAAGCTGTGATACAGGGCATCTCCTTCGGGATGATATTTGGGGCTTTGTTTGACATTCTCCAGCGGCAGCAACAACGACTCATACACCTGAAATCGATCCACGTGGTTCTCGACTTCCGCCAGGGACTTGTCCAAATCGAGGTCGCCGTACTGCTGCCGCAGCAAGTCCTCCAGGGCCGCGATATTCGCTTTTTCGATGGCTTGGCCGGTAATCGAACTCTTGAAGTTGTAGCGCACCTGCTCCGTCGCGTACACGGTCAACTCGATGGGGAAACGATCCTGGACGTGGATATGCGTGAAGAGTCGCTCCTCGCCATGCTTCAGGACACGCTTGCGCTCGATGTCGTAGACCACGCCCTCGTTATCCAACACGCCGGCAATCCCTTCGAGACTGTCGGAGAATACATGAATGTCGATATCCGAACCGCTACGGATATGGCCCGTCAACACACTGCCAATCAGCCTTGGTCGATAGTTGTGCAGCAACCGCATGAGACGCAGTGCGACCAGCCGCATCTCGCGCAGGTGATCGACGCGGCGTTCGCCTTCATAAAGCCGTGCCAAAGCTTGAATCTCGTCGCGGATCTCCGCATTGCTCGGCAGATCAATCGGCTTGACCCAACCGCGACAGATCCACCGCGCCGCTTTCATCTTCGCGCGATAGTACTCACTTTCGTGACGTTCATACATTAACCGCGCGGCTTCCCACGCGATCTGGCGACGCAACTTGGAAGAGTTCATAGCAAGGTGCCGCGAGCCCGGCAGCTTGATGGGAGGGTGAGTGCGGACGAGACGCAAAAACCTCGGAGCATGATATTTGTGGGAACTTAGCGAAGTATAGATAGCCGCCAGCAAACTTCAAGCTCTATCCCTATTCAACCTATTGCTCCGGCATCGGTTTAGTCTCTAACCTCGCGGCGGAGGCACGTCCAAGGACAAAATTTGCAGTCGACCTTCCCGTTCAATCGTGAGCTCAATTGGACTGGGCAGGGTGGTTAGCCGTTCTAATAGTTCGGGGCCGTCCTTGAATGCTTGCTGAGCGACCTCGTAAATGCGATCACCCACCTGTAATCCCGCGACACCACTGGGCGATCCCGTCACCACGCGGCTCACCACGACTGTCCCCGGCTCGCCAGCATCCTCGCGCCAAGCGATGCCGATCCGCGTCGGGGAGCCGTCCAGTTCAATCGACAGCCTAACGGGCGAATCTTCACCCTCCCGTGTCACCACCGCCTCGACAGTCGGCGGAGCAAAGAGCACCCATTGACGAAACTCGTCTTCCTTCACGATCTCGCGGCCATCGAATTCGATCATCCGATCGTTGATCCGCAAGCCAGCTCGCTGTGCTGCGGTTCCCTGCTCGATGTGTGCCAACAGCAGCCCCGGCCCTTCATCATCCGCAAACCAACGCACTCCCAATCGTGGCGGCACGGCGGGAAGTGGTTGCTCAAGTTCCTGTTGGCGCGTCGGCGTCTCGCCACGTCCTGCTTCGCGAAACGCACCCAAGTCCTCGCGATCCGCGATTTCGTAGGCGACGCTAAACATCAACCGCGCGGCCTGCTCCAACCCGAGGGCATTGATCTTGTGAGCATCGTCGCTGGGCCGATGATAGTCGTCGTGCAATCCGGTATGGAACATGAGAGCGGGCACGCCATGCGAGATGAACGAGTGATGGTCGCTGTTGGCTTTCAACTCCCAATTGAAGTGCAAACGCAAGTCGGAACCGTGATTGATCTGGCTCACGAGGCGACGCAATCCAGGCGCGGTACGCGAGCCGTAGACCTCCATCCGCTGGTCTTGCATCCGACCGATCATGTCGACGTTGATCATGAAGGCCACTTTGTCGAGCGGCACGCTGGGATTCGCGACCCAATGCTTCGAGCCCAGCAAACCCTTCTCCTCGCCATCCCAAAAGGCAAACAACAGGGAACGTTTGGGTGCGGTCGGCATGGCGAGGCAGGCATCCAACGTCTCCAACAAACCGGACGTCCCGCTGGCGTTATCGTCCGCACCGTTATGGACATAGCCGAACGGGCCAAAGCTGTTCTGGCGACTGCCGTAACCAACATGATCATAGTGAGCGCTGATCACTACCACCTGATGCTTCAACTCCGGATCGCTCCCTTCGAGCAGCCCGAGCACGTTGCGATAACCGTTGCCGAAGGATTGAAAATATCCGGTGTCATCCCCGGCACCGCGCAGGCCGCGCTCTTCCAACTGCTTCAGCAAGTACATCCCCGCCGCTCGTCCGCCTCGGCTGCCGGCCTCACGGCCCTCGAACGAGTCGTCGGCCAGCACATCGACGTGAGCCTGCAGCTCGCTCGACGTGATGGTGGCCGCCGCGCGATGCAAGGTCGACAAATCGGCGGAAAACGCCACTGCGGGGAATATGAGCAAGGCAACGCATGGGACGGTTCTGCGAATCATGAGGGAATCCAGCTCAAGCGAGTAGAATCGTGATTTCCGAACAACTTGACTGGTTTAATATAGCCCGCCATTTTGTCACAAGTTAGCAAGTTAGCTCTCTTGTGCAATGAGAATTCCCCCGCGATCCGCCTGCCCCATGCCTCGTCAGCCCGGGGGACGTGAAGCAGGGACTGGTTAACCGGAAAATGCAGGCATTTAACCCGTGAGGCGGCTTGCGGATACAATCATCATCCGGCAAAATCTAAAGCGTGTCAGCGATGTCCACCGATGCAAAGGTATCGCTGGTTTGGGAGAGGTGGCTGAGTGGTCGAAAGCGCGGGTTTGCTAAATCCGTGACCGGGTAACTGGTCCGCAGGTTCGAATCCTGTCCTCTCCGCTAGACTTTCTAGCATTTAGTCGCACGAATTCGCATAAGCCCTTGATACGTCAGGGGCTTTTGTCGTTTCTTGCAAGTCAGTACGGCACATTAACTCGTCGGCACCGCACAGTATAGGTACAATCGGTTACCGACGGATAGCGTGACTCGACGCAGACGAGTACCACCCGCGTCGCGACACTTTTCATTGAATGGCGTTTAGCCGGTTTGCGACGCGCGACGATACGCCGGATCGCTTGGCCTTCTCCATCAGAGGTTTTCGTATGCTGGGTGCCATCGCGGGTGACATCATCGGATCGGTCCACGAAGGTGCGGGCACGAAGACCAAAGACTTCCCGCTCTTTCACGAAGATTGCGGGTTTACTGACGATACGGTCCTCACCGTCGCTGTGGCGGAACACTTTCTGCACGGTCGAGATTATGTCGATCTGTTTCACGAATATTTCCACGCCTATCCACAAGCGGGATACGGTGGGAACTTCATTCGCTGGGCGGGA
>JBGTHH010001161.1:0-10547 GCA_041746275.1 Pirellulaceae bacterium
GCGAACGACGTTGTCCCTAGAAGAAGTATTGTCCATGGAAGATCAGCATACCTCCGTGAAGAAATCCTTCAAACACCCTCGAACGCTCTTCCGCTCGCTCGCACCGAGTTGCCGGTCACGCCCCCCAGTCCCCCTAGACACCTTTAAACGTCGTCCTGACATCCACCTTGACGCGGTGCCCCCTCGACAAGTACCTAAGGGGTCTTAAAAATGGCGGTTCGGAAAACGCCGAGTTGCCGAAGTATCGGATCTTCAGACCAGAGGAACTGTTATGAGCCAAGTGGAAGAAGTGCCGACCCAGGAAACTCATGCTCTTTTGGCTGGCGAATCGACCCCCGACGCGCTCTACCAAAAGTGCCAGTTCCTATCACGGAACCTGTGGTGGAGCTGGCATCCCGAAGTCATCAGCCTGTTTCGAGACTTGGACCCCATCCGCTGGCGGCAACTGGATCACAACCCGATCGCGCTGCTGAAAGAGTTCACTCCGGAACGACTGGCCAGCCGAGCATCGGAGATGGTGCTATACAGCCGCATCAATTATGCCGTGCGGCGTCTGAAGGAGTATTTGGCTAGCAAGCCGAATTGGGGTGCGACGAACACCGGAGTGTTGGGTGCCAAGCCGGTCGCATACTTCTCCGCCGAGTTTGGCCTGCACGAATCGATGCCGATTTACTCAGGTGGTCTCGGCGTGTTGTCGGGTGACCACGTCAAGAGTGCGAGCGGATTGGGTGTGCCGTTTGTCGCGATGGGGTTGTTCTACGGTCAAGGCTACTTCCGCCAACACCTGGACGAGGAGGGCTACCAAAAGGAAGAGTACCAGGACACAAAAGTCGAAAACGCGCCCTTGGAGCCCGCACGGGGACCGGACGGCAAGCCCGTGACGATTCAGATCGAGACGCGTAACGGGCAGCTCTTCGCCAAAGTCTGGTTGGTTCGCGTGGGACGAGTCAAGCTTTTTCTGCTCGACTCGAACGTGGAAGGCAACAAACCGGAAGACCGCGAGCTGACCAATCGGCTGTATGGTGGTGATGAACGCACGCGGATTCGCCAAGAGCTGCTGCTGGGCGTGGGGGGCGTGAAAGCCCTGCGAGCTTTGGGCATCACACCCGGTGTCTATCATCTGAACGAAGGCCATAGTGCCTTCGGGCCGCTGGAGGTGATTCGCGAGCGCATGCATTTCGATGGCATGACCTTCGACGACGCGCTGCGTGATGTGGCCCAGCACACGGTCTTTACGACGCACACGCCCGTACCGGCCGGACACGACCGCTTCGCGGGGACGTTGGTCGAAGAGCATCTCGGTCCACTGCGCGACGCCCTCGGCATTTCGTATGACCAACTTATGGGCTTGGGACGCGTCGAACCGCAGAACAATAACGAGTCGTTTTGCATGACCGTCGTGGGCTTGAAGCTCTCGCGGCGCGCCAATGCCGTGAGCTCGCTGCATGGGCATGTCAGTCGCCGCATGTGGGCCAATTTGTGGCCTTGGCGTGTCGAGGAAGAGGTACCGATCGGTCATATCACCAACGGCGTGCATGTGCCGAGCTGGCTCGCTTGGCAGATGCGACAGCTTTACGATCGCCATTTCCCCGCGGGCTGGTCCAGTGGCATGGGCGAACCCGATGCCTGGCAGAACATCCTCAACGTCGACCCCGGTGAGTTGTGGGAAACGCATAACGCGTTGAAGAGCTTGCTGTTGACCTTCGTGCGCCGCCGACTCAGCCGGCAATCGCGGCGTCGTGAGGAAGGGGAAGCGGCCATCGAGGCGGCTCGAACCGTACTCGACCCCAATGCGTTGACGATCGGTTTCGCGCGGCGCTTCGCCACGTACAAGCGAGCCAATCTCTTCATGTACGATCTCGAACGCATTCTGGAAATCGTCAACAATCGCGAGTGTCCGGTGCAATTTATTTTCTCGGGCAAGGCCCATCCCAAAGACGAGCCCGGCAAACAGTTCATCCAACGTGTCGCCAATTTACGACACGACCAACGCTTCGCCAGGAAAGTCGTCTTCGTGGAAGACTACGATATGAACGTCGCGCGACACATGGTCCAGGGTGTCGACGTGTGGCTGAATAATCCCCGGCGGCCGCTGGAAGCCTCGGGCACCAGTGGCCAGAAGGTCGTGCTCAATGGCGGCTTGAACCTCTCGATCCTCGACGGCTGGTGGGCCGAAGCCTACGACGGCTCGAACGGCTTCGCGATCGGCAATGGCACGCAACATGTTAACGACGAGTTGACGGATCGCCGCGATGCCGACTCGCTTTACAGCGTTCTGGAAGAACGAGTGATTCCCACTTTCTACGACCGGGACGTCGATGGCCTGCCGCGGAAGTGGATCAAGATGATGATGAACTCGATCTCCACGCTGGCGTGGCGTTTTAGCGCGCATCGCATGGTGATGGATTACACTCGCGCTTGTTATGTACCGGCCGCGGGTGGATTGAGTTGCGACATGCCCGACAACTAGACTGACGCCCAGGAAAATTTCACGATGTCTGTCTCCGCCTTTCTTGAGAAGCACTTCCTTCATTTCAACGCGCGCGAAACACTGGATGCGGCGCGCGCCTACAAGCGGCATGTGGAAGGCGGCGGCAAGATGCTGTTAGCCCTGGCGGGTGCCATGAGCACGGCGGAATTGGGTATTTCGTTGGCACGCATGATTCGCGAGGGGAAGGTCCATGCGATCTCGTGTACCGCCGCTAACTATGAAGAGGACATTTTCAATCTGACCGCGCACGACGAATATCGGATCGTGCCGCATTACCGCGATCTCAGCCCCGATGATGAGGTGGCCCTGTACGAGGAAGGCTTTAATCGGGTAACCGATACCTGCATCCCAGAAGCCGCCATGCGCCACATCGAGCGGAATATCCTGGAGTACTGGGTGGAGGCTGGCGAGAAAGGCGAGTCGGCACCGTCGGTCGCTTACTTCGAGCGATTGTTTCGCGAAAAGAAACTCGAACCACACTATCAGATTCCACCCGAGCATTCCTGGACGCTCGCGGCCTATGAAATGCAGATCCCCGTGTTCGTTCCTGGCTTCGAGGATTCGACGCTCGGCAATATCTTCGCGGCTCGTGTGATCGAAGGCGTGGTCAAATCACACTCGGTGATCCAAGGCGGGACCGCCCAAATGGAACGGTTGGTCAAATGGTATCTCACCCACGCGCCGGAGTCGGGCGTCGGAATCTTTCAAATCGGCGGCGGAATCGCCGGAGACTTTGCCATCTGCGCCGTGCCGCTGATCATTCAGGATCTGAAACGCGATGACTGCCCACTCTGGTCGTACTTCGCACAGATCTCGGATTCGACCACGTCCTACGGTTCCTACTCGGGCGCGGTCCCCAATGAAAAGATCACGTGGTGCAAGCTCGATAAGGATGGCCCCAAGTTCATGATCAACTCGGATGCTTCCATCGTCGCCCCGTTGGTCTTTGCCTACGTGCTGGGCGATTGAGTCAACTCGATGCTGGTCATGGCTTTCGGCGTTCTCGCTCCATGCGAATGCGGCAGCCAATGGCAACGGTTTCTTGATAGGGAGGCTTCTTTCCCTCCAGCACGGCCGAGAGCACGGAAGCCACATATCGTTTTGTAACCTTGCTGGCGTCCGGGCTGTCATCCATCGCTCCCATGTAGGCGATTTTGCGTTGGCGATCGAGGACGAAGAATTCCGGCGTGTAGGTCGCTCCGTAGTCGCGGGCGATCCGCTGCGATTCGTCAAACAGGTAGGCAAAGTTAAATCCCTGTTCGCTGGCACGTGCGCGCATGGCGTCCAAACGATCCTCGGCGACGCGATTGACGTTCACAGCGACGACAGCCACGTTCTGCGGCGTGAATTCTTTGGTTAACGCGATGAGACGTTCCTCGTACTCGACCGCATAGGGACAACTGTTGCAGGTAAAGACCAAGACCACGGCGTCGTGCTTTTCGAGATCGGCCAACCCATGTCGCCGATCATCCACTCCCGGCAGATCCTTCCAGACGGGTGCCGCGTCGCCGACGCTCAGGATAGGATTGTATTCGCCCGCGGACGCCCCCCAGCCATGGAGCAGAACAACAATCACGATCATGTGGCGGAACATATCCGAACTCCCCAAGTAGACGAATGGTGCATCGTAAACGGTAGTGTGCTAGGGCGTCCGAGGTCGCGCGGGGTTCGCCCAGTGACCACTGGGATCTTCACCACGCACGATCACTCCCTTTTGATTCCAGTCCAAACCGGCACGGACATCCGCGGCGCAGTAACGCAACGTCAATCCGCATCGACGACGATTCGAGTCGTTCGCTTCCGAGCCGTGCAGCAATAAGTCCGCGTGGATCGACACTTCGCCGGCGCGCAATTCCACGTTAACCGGCCGTCCATACTGCTCGGCATTTTCCACGGTCTGATCCAGCACATTATGTTCTCCGGGATCGCTGGGGCGATACGTCAGATGTCCAAACTCATGCGAGCCCGCCAGGAAGCGCATACAGCCGTTTTCCACATCCGCGTCGTCGATCGCCAGCCACACGGTCACCGTCTTGGACGGTGTCAGCGGCCAGTAACTGGCATCCTGGTGCCAGGCCACGCGTTTGCCATCGCCGGGCATCTTGCAGAAGAAGTGGGCTCCCCAGCCCACCACGTGCTCGCCCACAAGATCCGCTACGCGCGACACGATTCTTGGATCGGTCAACAAGTCATAGACTCGCTGATGCTTGAGGTGGGCGCTGCTGATCGAATAGCTATCGCCGCCACTAGCCAACGTTTGGGCCAACAGGTCGTCGAAGTAACTCCGGATGCGTGAGATTTCCTCAACGTCAAAGATCGGAATCGGCATCAGGAACCCGTCGCGATTAAAACGCTCGATCTCCTGATCGCTGAAAGTTCGCGCAAGCTGGGCATCGGCAGGGTGAAAACGCAGGTCCCGATCGATGCGGGCCAGTTCTTCCGCACCGGGAATCACCTTGAAGTTCGTGGGCTGGGACATGCTCAACTCATGGGTTTGGCGCTCGGCCGCGCCGATCGGTTACGACGCGCCGGGCACGGAAGTCGACGGGGTTGTCGAGTAAGGTTGGACATCGAAGGAGGTCAGAACGAGTCTCCGCTGCGACAGGTTTGTCGTGCGTCGCAGTTCCAATCGCAGGCCGAAGATCTCCGCTTGCCCGACCTTCAGGCTGACATCCGCTCCATCGATCGCTTTAGTCGTCACGCGTGGAGGATAATCCAGTGGAGGGCAGAAGGCGACGTGCAGATTCCGCGTCTGTTCGCCGGGCAAAAACTCGGCTCGCAGGAATCCCGAAATGACTTCGATGCCATGCTTGTTTCGCGAACGCGTGATGTGCTGTGTTACATCGGGATCTAGTTGAGCCGGCAAAGCGGTAGCGGCTGTATTTCGTCTGTCGCTACCCGATGCAGGCATGTCATTGGATACCTGTCGGATCTCTCGGGAAGCAAACCCCCGATTGCGTGTTTCCGCAATGACGTGGCGTTGGGAGAACCACCACAATGCTTCGCCAATGACTATCACAACCCACAATACCAGCAGACCCCAAGTCGGGGTTCCTGGGAGCGACAGGGAAGCGGCGATGCTGACGATACAAACCAGGGGAATCGCGGACTGGACAACTAGATTCGTGATGCCTTCCACCTCCGGGAAACATTTTTCCCAGGCAATCCGAAAACCGCGAGCGACAAGGATCAAGAGGACGGCCACGAGCAGGAGCGTGACGGGATGCAATGCGGCTTCGATGGTGCCCCCGATTCTTCGCACCACGACCAGCACGCACAGGAGCGTCACCAGGATCAAACCGGTTAACAGCACCCGCCGACTCAGTTGCCGCGCGATGCGATCCCAGGCTGGCAGCGGAGGAGCGTAGGGATGTGTCGTCGGTGTCGTCATGCGATTCGTGGGAGCACGCGTTCGTTTGTATCGGCCGCACACAACGGACGGCAACCTATTCGTGTCGCAGGGCCTCGATCGGGTCCATTTGAGCGGCACGATACGCCGGATACAAGCCGAACATGACTCCGATGACGACCGAAATACAGAAGGCCAGCGGGATCGAAGCGGGAACGATGATCGGCGTGACGTCGCGGACGACATCGGGTAAGCCCGCGATCACCTCGGGAGCAAAGCGTTTCACGATGGCGCGCACCGCCAGGATCGTCGGAGGGCAGAGCAAACCAACGCCGACCCCCACCAACCCGCCCAAGACCGACATGGCAATCGTTTCGACCAGGAACTGCCGAACAATATCCGCTCGCCTCGCGCCTAACGCGCGCCGCACGCCGATCTCGCGAGTTCGCTCGGTGACCGTTGCCAGCATGATATTCATGATGCCGATCCCACCGACCACCAAGGATATCGCGGCGATCAAGCCCATGAACACCATGAACATCATCCGCGTCCGTTTCGCCTGCTCCAGCAGTTCCAGAGGGACGACCACAGCCGTATCCCGAATCTTGCCATGATTCTTCTTCAGCGATTCCTCCACCAGCGCCGCGGTCTTTTGGACGTTGGCAATGCTATCGATCCGCAGAGTAATTTGATTCAGCTCCACGGTCTCGCCTTCGCGGGAGCCGCCGCTGGACATCACGACCGTATCGCCGATGCGCTTTCGCATGGTGGTGATCGGGATGTACACATCATTGGAGAAATCCTGCGCGTCGAGCGACCCACCGATGGCCGCAGTTGGGGCTCGATCACGACAGATGCCGACGATCATGTAGTAATCGTTGTGATCTTGCAGGTAGATGCGTCGTCCGAGAGGATCTTCGTAGGGGAAAAGGCGCTCGACCACCTGGGCCGCCAACACGCAGTGGTTCTGGGATAGCTTGACTTCCGCATCGGTGATGAAGTGTCCACGCTCCATATACAAACGGGTCACATCCGCATACTCCGGCGTGCAGCCGACCACACGGGCCTCGATGATCTTGTCCGCGTATCGCACCTGCCGACGCATTTCGCGAATCGGCAGGGCGCTCTTGATCGTGGGAATGGTCTCGATCAGCAGGGCGTAATCCTCGCGCAACAAGCCATAGGGGAGGATGAAACTGTTGGCCGAACCATCAGGTGGATTCAAGGGCTTGATGGAGCGAACCATGATGTTGTCGGCACCCAGACCCTCGATTTGCCGTTGTGCCTCCTGACTGATCCCCTCGCCGATCGCCAGCAGCCAGATCACACTCGCCACGCCGATGAAGATACCCAGCACCGTCAGCGCGGTGCGCATGGGATGCAGCAGGAGGCTCTTGATGCCTAGTCGCCAGGTTCGTAACCAAAGCATGGGATCTACGTCGCAATGCGACGGGCCGTTAGTTCAGGATCACTCGGTTGGCGTTCTGCGTGTCGGACTGGACCAAACCATCGCGCAACCGAATCACACGTTTCGCATGGGCGGCGACCTCATCCTCATGGGTGACCAGGATAATGGTCTTGCCGGCCTGGTTGAGCCTTTCAAACAGTCGCAGGATTTCCTCGGTCGTCACCGTATCCAGGTTGCCGGTCGGTTCGTCGGCCAAAATAAAGTAGGGGTCGTTGACCAAGCTGCGGGCGATCGCCACGCGCTGCTGCTGTCCACCCGAGAGCTGAGCCGGTCGGTGTCCGAGTCGATCCTGCAGACCGACCATCTCGGCCAACTCATGACAACGTTGTCGATCGCTTTTGGTAAGTCGGCCTTGGTAGTACAGGGGGACTTCGATGTTCTCGACGACCGTCAGTTGTTGAATGAGGTTGTACGATTGGAACACGAAACCGATGCGCGTGGCGCGTGTGTGCGATAACTGGTTATCGTTCATCGTAGCGACATTGGCATCGCCCAAATACATCGACCCCAAGGTGGGACGATCCAGGCAGCCTAGCAGGTTGAGCAGGGTGCTTTTTCCGGAGCCGGACGGTCCCATGATGGCGACATAATCGCCCTCCGGGACATCGAACGAGACGCCTCGCAGGGCGCGCACGGTCTCGCTCTTGAGCACGTAGTGTTTCTGTAACCCTTCGAGCTTCGCTGCCAGTTTCATTGTTCGCCTCGCGGAGGTGCGTCACCAGGGCGCAGTTCGTTGCCCACCGCCGGTTCGCTTCCGGGGCGTGCCCCACCGCCGCGAAGCGCGGCCAGGGCCGTCGTCAGTTCGGCGAGGTCGATGAAGCCGTCGCCATTCGTGTCGGCATTCGCCATACGTTCTCGGAGCGGTTCGGGAAGTTCGTCCATCGAAAGTTTTCCGTCCCCGTTTTGATCCATTCGCTCAATCATCTGCGCGGGAGTACCGCCTCGACCAGCAGGTCCGCCCGATTCAGGGCCAACCGGTCCAGGCGCGACTCCGCCAGCCGGTTGATCGACAGCCGTCGGACCATCCATAGCTTCCGCCGGTTCACTCGGTGCCAGACCGGCGATCTCTTCCGAGAGGACATCGCCCGGCTGTGGGAATCGCGACTCGTCGAACTTCTCCAAATGCCGACGGGGGTTGAGGACAACTTCGTCCCCTTCCTGCAAGGCATCCGATTGTTCTTCGTCGATGGCGACCATCTTATCATTGGTCGAGCTGATCATGATCTCACGGGTGTCCCACTGCTCGCCGTTTTTGACTAAACAAAAGGTTTTCCCGAGCCGCTCGTAGATCGCCTGGACCGGTACCTGCAAAGCCTTTTCACGGTGCTCGACATGGATCTGAACCTCCGCCGTCAAGCCGACGCGCAGCTCGGGGGGCGGGTTCAAAATCTTGATCAACGTGACATACTCTTTGGCCGACGAATTCCAAAAATTACCGGGCTCGGCGTACTTGTTGACCTTGGTCACCGTGCCTTGCACCGTGGAGTCGCCAAAGGCATCAATGCGAATCGTGACCGGCATCCCCTCACGTACCAGAGTGATTCGGGATTCGCTGATTTTGGCTTTGATTTGCATCGCTTGAGGGTCGGGCAGCCGCAGGATGACTTGTCGCTCACGCACCGCCACGCCTTGCTCGACCACGAATTCACTACCGCTCCGACTGCTTTGCACGTTGGCATACACCACTTGACCAGCCGTGGGGGCAACAACCTTGCAGCGAACGAGTTGGTCTTGGATCTCTTGCAGGTTCTTCAACTCTTCCGCATGGCTGTCCTTCTCGTTCCGCCACTTCACCTCGGCCGCTTTGATGTCGCTATCGAGCTGGGTGAGCATCTTTTTCTTGGTGAATTCCTCCAACACACGCAGCTTTTGCTTGGCCAGATCCAACACGTTCTGTGCGGCATCCACGCGAAATTGCTCGCCTTCGAGCTGAAGCGTGGAAAGCAATCCACGCGACACACGACGCTTGATGGAATCATAGGAGAGCTGAGCCTTCTTGAGATTCTCCTCGGACACGAAGATTTCATTCTCGATCGTCCGAGCCTGCTCGTTGTAGGTTCCGCTGAGATACTCCTCGCGCGCGATCAGCGCGGTGTCGTAAGTTGCTTGGGCCTGGATCGCGATCGCCTCGCTCGTATTGACCACGATCCGCTGCCGGCTCATTTCTTGCTCGATGGCCGAGGAATCGAAGGTTACCAGCCAATCGCCTTCCTTGACGTGCGTCCCTTCGGCAATGACCTCCAGGATCGAGGTCGCCGGTCCGCTGCTGCTGGCTCGAGCGCGGACCTCGCACCGAATCTCAACATTGTTGGAGCTCTCGACTTCGCCTTCTTCGAGCACGATATGGTCGTAGGGACCACGCGTGACAGGGGCCAGCAACGGTGCGTTGGCCGGGTCGGGACCACTGCTACGTAATGCCAGCCAAGCCACCCCCACCCCCACGGCGACGATCGTCAAACCAATCAGCACGAAGAGCGACGCGGATCCGGCGGCTGATCGTGAGCGATGCTCGGCGGTACGACACTCGGCACAAGTGCGTAACATAAACAAACCCTCGAGGATGGGAGCGGTAGTTGCTCGGGTTGGGCTCGCTGCCCAGGCGTGCGACTTACGAAGTCCTAGTCATTCTACTAAGCCGTCTAGCGCAATGTCACGGTCCAGCGACAGGCTTCGAGGAAAAATCAGGCCCCGACGTGCTCAGAACCCTCGCGTCACTTGCTCTGGAAATTCTCCGACCTAGTTGGCTCTTAACCCCTCGGACATCGACGTTGTTTCGCGTTTTCCACAAACTCGTGGAAATGTGTCCTGGCAAGCGGATGCCCAACATCACTCGTGGACCGGTGGCAATCTGTGGGGGACGAACCTCTGCAGCTCCTCAAAGTTCACTGGCAGCACGGGCGGTAATGCACTGGGTGGTCGTGGGAAGGGTTCGGTTGCTGCCTGCGGAAGCTCCTCGCCGCGCACTGGAACGGGTTGACGCCGCACCGGCGAAGACCTCGCGTCCTCCTCAAACGGGTCGGGAGCTGGCAATTCGTCAACTTGGCGGCCCGGTGCTTCGGGCAACAACTCCAAGTCGCTGCTAGATCCCTCGAAATGATACTCGGGACAGTCACCACCAAATCCCAGCGGCACCGGATACCCATACTCTTCGCCAATCGGCCCCGGATCGATCCAGTTGCCATCGGGGTCGAGGTTCATCGTACCGAGGTCCAGATCGAGGTTAAGACGCTGGACTTCGT
>JBGTHH010001162.1:0-3486 GCA_041746275.1 Pirellulaceae bacterium
CTGTTGTTGCCTGGTTGTTTTGCAACATCAGTGTGACGTAGGACGCCTTCCTATTGAAATATCAATTTGAACTCCTGAAAATCTCTCCATAACACAACGCCCGATTGCCAGTGACTTTGCGCCCTGGAGAGACTACACCCCGTGGGCACGGACCTATCTCAAACAACTCGGGATACTCGAAAACTCCACGCGCGGCGTCTGGGCCCTGACCGGAAGGGAGCTCGAAACAGATTCGATTGGAATTCCAGTCGGAGTTGCGGATACCCCCGAACCGATCGATTGGCGAGTTCAGATTAAAACATTTCTTGCGGAGTCACTTTCTCCTGCCGCATTTGAACGGCTCATTCAACGTGTCTTGCGCGAGTCAGGTTTTACCCAGGTCGACGTTACCGGAAAATCGGGAGATGGTGGAATTGACGGGACCGGGATTGCTAGGATTAATGGTATCCTTAGCTTTAGAGTGGTATTTCAATGTAAACGTTATCGTGGGTCCGTTGGTGCTGGTGAAATCCGGGATTTCCGCGGGGCAATGCAGGGTCGAGCGGACAAGGGGCTTTTCATCACGACGGGCCATTTCACTCGTGATGCGTTAAAGGAGGCAACGCGTGACGGCGCAATTGCTATCGATCTTGTCGATGGTGAACACTTAGCGGAGAAACTTGCCGAGCTGTCGCTCGGGGTGAGAATTGAACGTGTCGAGACTTATGTAGTCGACGAAGAGTGGTTCAACTCCCTCTGAAGGATTTAAAAAATGATTAGCGTCAAGAAGGGAAAGCATCATAGAAGACATCCGAATCAGCAAATCCTCGATTATTTTATGGTCAATGCCGGGAAGGTTGTGGATGCTGGACAGATTGAACGGGCCAGTGGCGGTGATTCCGCATGGGCACAACGAATTGAGGTGCTACGTAAAAAATTCGGCTATCAAATCGTCACTCACGAAGATCACGCCGACCTAAAACCCAGTCAGTATATGATGCTATCAACAATACGTCGTCCTTTGTTTAAGCGAGGCATTTCAACAGAGCTACACAATTGTGTGTTTGCACGCGATCGCCATACTTGCCAAATGTGTGGATATATGCCCGGCGATCCCGATCCCGTCTGTGGTAATCACACTATCCGCTTGACGATTCGCCACATCATCGACAAGTCGAATGGAGGAGAAGATTCCGAGAATAACTTGCGCGCGGTATGCACGAATTGCAACGAGGGGCTCCAGAACACGTCTTTGCCAAAGCCGGATCGAGTCCACCTGCTCGTCCAGATTCGGCGTGCCACCATGGACGATCAAAGAGCTGTTCTTGATTGGCTACTTCAGAAATTTGGATTAACGGCGAACGACCGTTGATTCGTCGCCCTACACAAAGTGCGTATCCAAAGACAGCCAGCTTTTCGGATCTAACGACGAAATGCATCACGATCCTTCCTTGGCGCGCCGCTCCGTGATTTCAATGGCCTTCAGCAAACCTCGGGCCTTGTTCAAAGTCTCTTGATACTCCGACTCGGCGTCGCTATCGGCCACGATCCCGGCACCGGCTTGTACGTAGGCCTTACCGTCGGTGACGACCATGGTCCGCAGAGCGATACAGGTATCCATGTTGCCACCGTAATCGAAGTATCCGACCGCGCCCGCGTAAGGCCCGCGCCGTTGCGGCTCCAATTCGTCTATGATCTGCATGGCGCGAACTTTCGGTGCCCCCGAAACGGTTCCGGCCGGCAACGCGGCCTTCAACGCATCGAAGGCGTCCTTACCCTCGGCTAATTCGCCGGTGACATTCGAGGTGATGTGCATGACGTGGCTATAGCGTTCGATCACCATGACGTCGGATAAGGCGACCGTGCCGTAGCGTGCCACGCGACCCACGTCATTGCGACCGAGATCGACCAACATCACGTGCTCGGCACGTTCCTTGGGATCGGCTAGCAAGTCCTCGGCGAGTCGTCGATCCTCCTCCTCATCGCGACCGCGTTTGCGTGTGCCGGCCAGCGGGCGAACCGTCACGACACCATTCATCACGCGACACATGATCTCGGGCGAACTGCCCACCAACGTCACTCCCGGACAGCGCAGGAAGAACATGAACGGACTGGGGTTCACGACGCGCAACGTGCGATAGATCTCAAAGGGATCGGACTGAATGTCGACTTCCAATCGCTGGCTGATCACCACTTGAAAGATATCGCCCGCGCGAATGTACTCGACGCACTTCCGCACGGCGTCTTTAAAATCTTCTGGTGCGAAGTTCGAGCGATACAGGATGCTCGGATCGCCTCCCGTATCGATGTCCACGAGCGGCAGTTGCACCGTGGGGGTCGACAATTGAGCAACCAAATCATCGACGCGTTGCCGAGCGACATCAAACGCGGACTCAGCATTCGTTCCGCCGGGATCGAGATGCGCCATCACGATCACATACATCAGCTTGCTGACGTTGTCGAACACGATCATGTGGTCGTAGAAACCGAAACAGAGATCCGGCAATCCACGATCATCCGGAGGTGCCTCGGGCAGGTGCTCGGTGTAGCGCACGACGTCGTAACTGGCATAACCGACAGCGCCTCCGGCAAACGGCGGCAGCTCCGGCAGGTGAGCGGCCTTGAACTCGGCGAGTCGCTGGCGAATTTCCTCCAAAGGATCGGCGGCTTGATACTCTTCACGCGAGTCTCCCGCCTGGACCGTCACGACGTCCCGCGTGGCACTTAACTCGAGGAAAGGATCGGCCGCGAGAAAGCTATAACGTCCCACCTTTTCTCCGCCGATCACGCTTTCAAACAGGCAGATGCTGCCCCCCGTGTCGAGGCGGCGAAAGGCACTTACGGGTGTCAAGGCATCGCTCAGCAAGCAACGCCATACCGGAACCAACCGATGCTCGCGAGCCAGTTGTTGGAAGACTTGAAATTCGGGAAAGTGACTCATCCCAAGGACTCACTTCGAGCAAAGGTTCATGTGGAGAAGACGGCCAACGAGCCATCCAATCGCAGGTGGGAGCGCCCCAGTACACAAATCGGACGAACCCGCCAAGCTTATCAACGCGGCGTGAGCCCCACAACGGCGGCGACTAACCTTGACACCCTGAGCGCCTGGGCTAGAATCCTTACTGCAACGTAAGTCGTGATATATTGAGAGTTTGGAACAGAGCTACAAGGGCCTTCCGCGGTTCCGCGGAGGGAGACGGGACCGACGATGAAGTGCCAGCGGTGCGAAAAGCCGGCGACGTTCCACATCACCGAGCTGACGGGCGATACGCCGTTGGAAGTTCACTTGTGCGAGGATCACGCCCGTGCTTATCTGCAACAATCGGAAGAGGTCGAGGCTCCGTCGCCGACCGTGGCCGGGATGCTGGCTCAGCAATTGAAGCTGGGCCAGACCGCACAAGAGCTGGCCCGACTCGACAAACAGGCTTGTCCTGTCTGTGGGATTACGTTCTATGAGTTTCGGCAACAAGGGCGATTGGGGTGTCCACACGATTACGTCAGCTTTGA
>JBGTHH010001163.1:0-2644 GCA_041746275.1 Pirellulaceae bacterium
GTTGCTCGTCGATGAGATCGTCGAGCAATCCGACAATGCGATTGTGTGCCGCAAGACGTTTCATGAGGATGAGTTTTTTTTTCAGGGACACTACCCCGGTCAACCGCTAGTGCCCGGCGTCATCTTGTGTGAAGCCACCATGCAAGCGGGAGCGATCTTGTTGTCGAAGTACGCGCAAGCCGGAAATGGAGTGCCCGTGGCAACGCGATTAAACGACGTCAAATTCAAGAAGATGATTCATCCGGGTGATACGATCGAGATGGCGGTCACGCTGACCGAGCGGTTGGCCGATGCCTTCTTTATGTTGGGCAAGGTAACTTGCCAAGGCAAACTGGCCGTGCGGTTTGAATTCGCCTGTACGCTGGCTTCCGAAGCCTAAGGTAACGGCACGTTTTGTTCTCTGAAACGGAATGTACGCGTGAGTGATTTTCTGCAGATTGCCGATAAGACCTTTTTGGTTTTCGGTGTGGCGAACCGCAAGAGCGTGGCGTATCACATCGGTCAGGTGTTGGAAGAGGCCGGCGCGAAAGTCGTTTATGTCGTCCGCAGTCCCGAGCGGCGCGACAGTGTGATGAAGCTGCTGTCGGGGCGCGAGATCTATGTTTGCGATGTCGAGTATCCCGAGCAGATTGAGCGACTGCGGGAGGAAATCGCCGCGGAACATGCGACGCTTCACGGTCTGGTCCACTCGATCGCGTTTGCCGACTACACAGACGGAATGAAGCCCTTTCACGAAACGGGCAAACCGCAATTCCTGCGCGCGGTAGACATCTCGTGTTACTCCTTGATCGCTTTGTCCAATGCCTTCAAGGACTTGCTGGATCGGCAAGCAGCGGTGGTCGCCGTCTCGATCTCGACGACGCGCATGGCCAGCGAGAACTACGGTTATATGGCACCCATTAAGGCGGCCTTGGATTCGTCGCTGGCGTTTCTAACCAAGTCGTTCAGCCAGTTTTCCCAAGTTCGCTTCAATGCGATTGGTCCCGGCTTGCTCAAGACTTCGGCCTCGGCCGGCATCCCCGGCTATGTCGATTCCTATCTCTTTGCCGAGCAGATTATTCCGCGAGGACAAGCGGTGCAGACGTCGGAAGCCGCCCATGTCGCCGCGTTTCTGCTCAGTCCTCGCTCGTCAGGAATCAATGCTCAGACGCTGGTCATCGATGCCGGTATGTCGATCAATTACTTTGATGCCAAGGTCGTCCGCCGAGCCACATCGGTCGAATAGCGTTAACCAGCACAACGATACAATCACAGCATGTCACCAAGAACCATCGCCATCGGCGACATTCACGGCTGCTCGATCGCCCTCGCCGCTCTGATCGACGCGATTGATCCGCAGCCAGACGATGCGATCGTGACGTTGGGCGATTACGTCAACAAGGGGTTCGATTCCAAGGGCGTACTCGACTTTCTCTTGCAGTTTGAAGCTTGTTGCAATTTAATCCCACTGTTGGGCAATCACGACGCCGTCATGCTGGGAGCGGTCGAAGGCCGACTTAGTGCCGAAGCTGGGAAGGCGATTTGCGGAACGTCCACGCTTCAGTCTTATGGCGAATCGGAACGCATAGCGGACATTCCCGCGGAACACGCCGAGTTTCTGCGAAGATGCCGACTCTGGTACGAGACGCCGACGCACTTCTTCGTTCATGCCGCCTACGATCCAGCACTCCCACTCGATCAGCAGGACGAGGCTACATTGCTCTGGCAGGGAATTCGCGAAGAGGTTCCTGGACCGCACGTTTCCGGCAAGACGGCCATCGTGGGCCACACGTCGCAGAAGGACGGCGAGATCCTCGACGCGGGGCATCTTGTTTGCCTCGATACGAATTGTTGGAACGGCGGCTGGCTGACGGCGATGGATGTCGGGAACCGAAGGGTTTGGCAAGTAGACGAACGTGGACGATTGCGTCCAAGCAAATAGTGCTCTGTCAATAAAATCTTCGGGTTGGAGTTCCGGCTTTAGCCGGCAGCCTGAAGGCTGTACTCCAACTCAGGCCTTCCTTTTTGTCGTGGGCGATGAGGGAGTCGAGTATTCCTGCGACCAAGTGAGGAGCGGCCATCTACAGCGGATTCTGTTTCTTCATCGGCATTTGCACGTCGCCGCCAACTTCCCGCGAACATCGGGAATAGATCATCAGGATCGTCGCACACACAACAGCGGCCACACTTGCGACGGACGCCCCGATCCAGATGGCTATAAGGTAGCCTGCAAGCTCCCTTCGGTCGGTCGCCCCGGCCGCTGCCGAGAACGCAGCGGAGGGCACCAAAGCAACCATCCAAAACGAAATCCAGAACGCGTTATGCATGAACTGTTGCGGCCGCTTGGTCGATTCCGGTTCTTCGAGTGGATACCCCGCGTCGATCATCTTCAGCCGTTCCGCATGCAACTTCTCGCGAGTGAATCGCAGGTGCCGCAGCAGCAACACGGTAAACAGGAACGTCAGTGCGAAGACGGCGGCGGCGACGAGTCCAAGTAAAAGTATCAAACCGAATGACGGGCCATACGCGTTAGAAGATTCTTGTGCAAACAACATGGTTTAGTTCGGCTCCTCAGGGGGCACAGGCTGATCGCGTCGTTTTCGGGGAGGCGGCAAGGTCCTAACGTTGGTCGGAAGTTAGTAGCGGTTATCGCTTTCTGATCACG
>JBGTHH010001164.1:0-4540 GCA_041746275.1 Pirellulaceae bacterium
CGCAGGCGAGAACGGAGTCTGGAGCGCTCGATCGTGCAGCCATTGCCAACTATCAGGCGAGAAGCCCAAATGAAATGTCGCGCGACTTTGCGGCGAGATGCCGCGATCCGCAAAGTACTGACGAGCCGTCTCGCCTTCGGTCGAACCGAGCAAACACTCGCGAAACTGCTGTTCGGCCCAAGCACAGGCGGCGTACAGCGTCTTCTTGTCGTCGGGGCTGCCGGGCGCGACGCGAGCGCTCGGCGGCATCTCCCGCAGGACCACACCGGCGCGATCGGCCAGCATCTCCAGGGCTTCGCGAAAGTCGATGCCTTCGCGGCGCATTAAGAAGCTAAAGATGTCGCCACCGTCGTTGCAGACCCAGCACTTCCAAGACTGTCGCGTCTGGTTGACCTGCAGGCTAGGCTTGGTGTCGTCGTGCCAAGGGCAAAGGCCTACGAAGTAAGGGCCCTGCCGACGCAAGGGCATGTAGCTCCCGACCAGATCGACGATATCGACCGCTTGGCGGACTTGCTCTCGAGCGTCGTTGTTTCTGCCGAAAGACACACTACCTCCCTGTCTCGCTTACCGCCGACGTCCTGAACTCAAGCCGTCAGCAGGTGACTGACCACCTACTCGACCATACAGGCGACACCGCGGGAAGACCGTCTGTCCGCCAGTTTTTGGTCACCAGCGGCGTGCCCTCCTTAGCACGGAGCGGGATTATAGTGCTGATTTTTTGTCGGGTCAACATTGCGATTGAATTACCGTAACGTGCTTTATAGCAGCGAGTTATATCGTGCTAGTGAATCTTGTCGATTGCGATTGACAGACGCGAGTCTGGGAAACAACGAGTTGTGAGGCGTCGAATGTCAACGTCAAAGCAAGGCTCGGAACACCGGTTGGATCGTGGGAACTTTCCCGTCGCGAACCACGTCTCACGTCGTAAGGTTCCACATTCCACCAAGAAATCCAGACCGCGCGAGAACAACAGTGACTACTGCCACGGGATTACCAATCGCCACAAGGTCCGACACCATGCTTAAGATTCGCACCACAGTACGCGAAGACGGAGGGTTGGAAGTATTCCGGATTCTGGACGACTCGATCTTGAGCCGCTGGAGCCCTGCCGACCCCCTCTCGTATGAGCAGAGCATTGTGTGGCTGGAGTCCTTAGATGGACTGGATTTTGTGCGAGTCTCCTTCGTACGAAACGCAAAAAGCCGTCGCAGCCCTCTCACGCTGTGTGGAGCCCGCATGATCCTGGGCTATTCGAAGCTGACCGAAGACGCCCCGGTCAACCGAGAGACTGGTAGCTACACGCGGCGCATTTTCTATCTGCAAAAGGAAGATTCGCTGCTCAACATGAACCAGTTCCCGGACGGTTCCCTTGATCCGCGAACAATCTTGCCGGGTGTTTACGGCGAGCCACCACGCGAAGCCGATGTCGAACATGGCTACCCTTGGCATGTCACTCGCGCTGGCTTGGGTTTATCGTCTGCCGCTCGAACGGTCGCCTGATCCGCTACTGCCGTTGAGTTGTCGTCCTCGGTGTGCCATAAGATGGATCATGGCCGCGTGACAAGTCAACTGTGGTGTTCGGCGCACCGATGAACCGTCAACCTTACTGCACACCTCCCACATCCTGGCCACCGAAGTTGACCCCGTGGTGGGTTCGGCTCTCGCGCGGCTATCGAGGTCGGCAGCTACGCCGCGGACAGCGACTCCGCGAGATCGTGACGCAAAATCCAGACGTGGTGACGGATGCCTTGGCCGCAGGCAAAGGCGTGCTGCTCACCCCGAATCACTCGGCCCACTACGACGCGCCGGCGCTCTACGTGGCTTTCGATGCCATCCAACAACCGCTGTACATCATGACGGCTTGGCAAGTCTTCGCGATGTCCACGCACTTCGAACGTTGGGCCATGCAGCGGCTAGGCTGTTTCAGCATCGATCGCGAGGGCACCGATCGCCAAGCCTTCAAGCAGGCGGTGGGCATCTTGCAACACGAGCGACATCCGCTGGTGATTTTTCCCGAAGGAGACATCTACCACACCACGGACTGCGTCACGTCGTTTCGCGAAGGCGCGGCGGCCATCGCACTCGCGGCGGCCAAGCGCGGCGAACGACCCGTTGTCATCATTCCGTGTGGTATCAAGTTTTGGTATCTCGACGATCCCCGCGTGGAAATGCAAGCTGCTCTACAGCGGATCGAGGAACGTCTGTACTTGAGGGTCGATACCGACTCGCCTTTGCCTCAACGTTTGCATCGTTTGGCTGAAGCTTCATTGGCGCTTAAGGAATTGGATTACCTGGGATACACCTGTAGCGGCCGACTGCGGCACCGGGTGCGGGGACTGTTGGAAACCGTCCTTTCCCGACTGGAAAGGCGTTACGCCATCTCTCACCCCGCCGCGACTCCACCCGAACGCGTCAAAGTGCTCCGGCAAATGATCATTCATCGCTTGGAAGCCACCGCCGATCACACGCCGAACCGGGGTGAAACCGCGTCGCCATTTCATCGCGACATGGATGATCTGTTCCTGGCCATGCAATTGTACAGTTATCGCGGTGATTATCTGGCGCACCATCCCAGCCTGGAGCGATTGGCGGAGACGATCGATAAATTGGAGGAAGATGTGTTGGGCCTGGATTATCCCACAGTACGGGGCGACCGACGCGTCACCATCCGTTTCGGCGAGCCGCTGGAGCTGCCGCCCGGCAAGTCCGCACAAACCGCTGCTGCCTTGACCAGCGTCCTGCAAGCCCGCGTCCAAGCCGAAATCGACGCCTTAAACGCCCTGTCGTCAAAGTAGCTCGGTTCTGTTACCATGCGGACGTGTTTAGGCCGCGTGGCCAGCTCGTCCGTATTTCGAAAAAGGCAGCCTCATGGCTCTCGATCCCTATCAACCGTGTCCGTGTGGCAGTGGCAAGAAGATCAAGTTTTGCTGCTCGAAAGACATCGTCCCGGAACTCGACAAAGTCATCCGCATCGTTCAAGGCGAACAGCGTATCGCGGCACTCGACCACATCGACAAACTGATCGCTGAAAAGGGACCGCGACACGCCCTGCTTGCCATCAAGGCGGACGTGCAGGTCGCGCTGGGACAACTAGAGGACGCCGATGCCACGATCGATGAATTCCTCACCTCCTCGCCCGACAACCCCGTGGCGCTGGCTTTGTCGGCGATTCATGCGTGCAGCCAACACGATCTCGAAGGGGCCATCGAGGATCTCCAGCAAGCGTTAGAGCATATCGATGAGTTTTTTCCTCAGACGGTTTATCACGCGATCGGTGTCGTCGCGCAAACGTTGCTACAAAGCGGCGATGTGGTCGCCGCGCGCGGACATCTGTTGATGCAGGCCGGAATTTCGGGGTCCAAGGACGAGAATCCGGTGCGTCTGCTCTTGCGGGTGAACATGCTTCCTGAAGTGCCGATCTTGCTCAAGCAGGACTATCAATACGCGGAGTGCCCCGAGGGAGTCGCCTGGAGTGAGGAATTCCAAGCGTCTAATAATCTGGCGCGGCGAGGGGCCTGGATCGCCGCTTGTGAATTGCTCGACGCGCTGGAGGAGAAGTATCCCGGTCAAGCCGCCATCTTAAAGAACATCGCCATCCTCAGCGGTTGGGTCGGACAGCGTGATGAGGCGGTCGCCGCGTGGCGCAAGTACGCACGCTTGGATTGCCTGCCGCTGGATGAAGCCGTCGAAGCGGAAGCCTTCGCGCAATTGCTCGATGCGGCTGCCGATAAGGATGAGTTGGAGCGTGTGACTTTGGCCTATACGATCACCGATACGGATCGGTTAATGGAGCAATTGCTGTCGCATCCCCACGTGACACGCATGCCCATCGATCCCGCGGAACTGAGTGAGGAGGGAGTGCCACCACCCAAGGCCGTCTTCTGGTTGCTCGACAAGCCGATTCCGACGAGCAGTCCCGACCTAACACGCGATATGATTCCTCGCGTGGTGGGTGAGCTGTTCGTGTTTGGTCGACAGACCGATCGGCTGGCGCGACTGGAGTTGGTCATTCTGCGAGACGACGAGTTCATGGCCCACCAAAATGCCTTATTGTCGATCGTCGGTGACTTGGTCGATGGCGATCCGGTGGAGGAGGTGCTGGGACTGGTTTCCAAGGTGATGGCCACACTCGCTTGGCGTTGGCGATTGCCGGACAATACTCCCGCGGAACAACGACAAGCCCTGATCAGCGAGCAACAGCGTGATGTGTTGCTGAACCACTGGCCGAACTTGAAACTCAAGCGGTTTGGCGGTCGGACACCGCTGGAGGCGGCTGCTGATCCCGAGCAGAAGATTGTGGTGCTGGCTGCGATTCTACTCATGGAACTGGCCACCGACCCCGGAAATTCGGCCTTCGACTTCAACGAACTGCGTGCGAAAATGCAACTGCCGACGCGTGACACTCTTGATCCTTCGAACATCGACTTGATGTCGCTATCGTTGATCGAGATTCCGCGGGTGGACATCGGCAAATTGACCGATGAAGGCTTATTAGTCCTTTACCGGCGCGCGACCATCAATCACGCTCGCGATTCCATTC
>JBGTHH010001165.1:0-3016 GCA_041746275.1 Pirellulaceae bacterium
ACGAAGTCAGCCTCAGTATCAAACTCCTATTGTCACTCCACGTCAGCTACAACCGAGCGAAGAAAAGTGGATTTGGGAGTCGCTGAGACAGCAAAACATTGTGCTGCCCCAACCAAGCGAATCCCTGCGACAGGAAGTTTCGAAGGCGATTCGAAGCAGCGAACCGGCCGATCGGCTCGTGCCAAGCCCGTCGAATCAACTACCCTGGCCAACGGCAGCTCCCGGTCAGCCTCGGCAACGAACGAGCCCCTCACTGACTCCGCCCAACCGAGTGCCGCGACCATCGAGCGTTCCTAGCCGCACGGGATTGCCTTCGCGAGGATTTCCCGGTGAATGACCTGCCCGAAGACTTAAACCTCTGGCCTGCCGATCCGTATGAGTTGCTCGGGATCGAGCACCACACGGACGAACGTTCGGTTCGTAGGGCTTATCTCCGATTAGTGCGACGCTTCAAGCCCGACTTTTATCCCGAGCACTTTCAGCGTGTGCGCGAAGCGCATGACATGGTACTGCAGTACCTGGAGTATCAACGCTTCACGGACGATCACACCGAGTTTGATCCTCGCGAATACGAAACGGGGATATCTCGCCCGATCGAACCGATGCCAACCGCGCGGACCCCAGCGGCTCACGATATCGCTTGGCAAGTGGCATTGGAGGGGCGCGAGCAAGAGGCGTACTCCCTGCTGGTTCGCTTTTATCAACAGCGTGAGGCACCGCAGGAAGCCTGCCTGCGATTGTACTGGCTGCTCAAGTCCCAGCCTGAACTCGATGCCAAAGTAACGCCTTGCCATTGGCTGGTCGCCGGGCTGAAGGAAACTCGCCTGTGCGGTCCGTTGCGAGATTTGTACGACCGCGAGCTGGCGACGAATCCCGGAGAGGCGGTGACGGCTCACGCTACGGAACTGGTGACGTTGGAGGCTGAGCCGGGACCGCTGTACGATTTCCTCGAAGTTCGCTGGCGGGCCTGCGGCAAGCTCGGACGCTGGTCCGACATCACACGGGATTTGCAGAGCATCAAGCCCCTGCTCGCCTATCAACACGAAGCGACCTGGGTGCGTTTGCTGTTGCTCGCCGCCGGTCATTTGGCTTGGTGCGACCAAGAGGCTCTCCAAGACTTCTTGCATCTCCGCCAGGCCATTTCGCAAGCGGTGCATTTGCATCACGAACTGAGTGCGGAACTGGATCGGTTTGATCTGTTGCTGGAGATTCGGACTCGCTTCGCGTCGCTGCGTTCCGCCAAGCAGGTCCCGCAAATTTTTACCGAGTTAGTGCAGCGTTCGTGGGTCGAATCGTATGCCGAGTACCAAGAGCTTCTGGATAGCGTAGTTCTGTGGTTGGCGGCCAACCCGACTCGCGGTCTGAACGATCTCGATCAATTGGAAAAGCACAATCACGCCGCGGCCATGCATCTGGTGCAGGTCATTCGTTTTTATCCCGGCCTACATCAGGACTACGATGGTCGAGCCCTGAAAAGAGTTAGCACCACGGCGGCGAGATTCTTTCATTCGTTGCAGAACGCCAATTACCGGCTGGTTCGATCACAAATCTTGGAGTTCTGCCTGAACGAAGTACTTGACCCGGTCTGGCTGGCTCAGGCCGGCGATGAGTTGCTAGGCAAGGCACATCGCGGATCGACATGGTCGGAGTCCATCACAAACGACTTGGGACTCTGCGGCGTCTATCATGCCTGTCGCGCGGTGAGAGGGTAAACCGTGATTTACGACGGGATCATCTTGGGAACGGGACATAACAGCCTCGTGCTGCAAGCCTACGCGGGACGCGCGGGGCTGAAGACGCTGTCGATCGATTGCGCTTCTGAGTTCGGTGGTGGATTGTCGACGATCGAGTATCCCGCTGGCTCGGGATTCCAGCACAATATCCATTCGTTTTTTCATCGCGGGTTGACGCAACTCCCTTGGTATCGGGATTTGGAATTGGAACGCCATGGCGCGCGGTATCTCCAACCGGATCTGAATGTCGCGCTGCTCTGTCGTGATGGGCGGTCGCTGCAATGGTGGAGCGACTTCAACAAGACCGTCGCTTCGGTGGCCACGTTTAGTGAACGCGATGCCGCCACGCTGCAATGCTGGCGCGACACGTTTCGACCCATCGTGCGGGAGATTTTGATTCCCGAGGCTCAAGCACCGCCCCTGCCGCCTGCCGAACGGAATGCTCGTCTGGAACAAACTTCGCTCGGGCGATTGTTGCTGGAAACCAGTCGGCTCTCGCCCCTGGAGTTTGTCCTGCGGGAGTTCGAGCATCCGACGGTGCAGGCTGGGATGCTGTTCTTCAATGGCTTGCGCGAGGTCGATTTGCGGCAGCCAGGGTTCGGTCATCATATTCCCGCGCTGTTGGCGAGTGACGCGCTGGCCCAGATGTGCGTGGGCGGCTCGAAGCGGCTGGCGGAAGCTCTGGTCAGCGCCGTGCGCGAATCGGGGGGCGATGTCCGGCTCGACACTTCGCTGCGCGAGATCGTTGTCGAGAATGGCCGAGCCGTGGGGATCGAGACCACCGACGGAGAACGCGTTGCGGCGCGGCAATTTGTCGCGTCGGGACTCAATCCTCAGCAAACGTTCCTCGATCTGTTGGAGGCGCGGCTTGTTCCTACCGAGTGGCTGGAGAAGGCGCGCGGCTTCCAATACAACCTGTTGGCTCCGCTGTTCGGCTTGAATGTGAATCTAAGCGAGCCGCCGCGTTACGAATGTGCGGAGGCGGATTCGGCGCTGATGGTAATCCTGGGCCTGGAGCACGTCGAACAGTTTACGGACATCGTCGCCCATCACGAAGCGGGCACGATTCCGCCGCCCGTGATGTGGGGAGCGTGCCCCACCCGATTCGATCCGTCACAAGCACCGCCCAATCAGCATACGGCCTTCATGTGGGAGAAGCTTCCCTATGCATTGCACGGCGATCGGCGGAACTGGGATCACGAGCAGACGCGACATGGCGACGAGTTATGGAGACTCTGGACACAATACGCGCCTAATCTGCGACACGCCGAGCTCGACCGCTT
>JBGTHH010001166.1:0-3194 GCA_041746275.1 Pirellulaceae bacterium
CGACGACGAGGCCCGGCGCGCCATACTGGATCTCGTTGATTAGCGACTGGACTTTGGCCAGTTCGCCGGGCGGAGTCAGTTGCAGTAAGAAGCTCTTGGCGATGTCGCGTGCGAAGAGATTGTTGCGGGGATCATCGACAAACGATCGCGCCAATAACAGTTCGGCGGCTCGGATTCGCGATTGCTTGTCGACGGTGAG
Organism: Pirellulaceae bacterium; assembly: GCA_041746275.1. GTDB lineage: Bacteria > Planctomycetota > Planctomycetia > Pirellulales > Pirellulaceae. The sequence continues at coordinate 200 of JBGTHH010001166.1, forward strand.
TTGGACCATCACCAACTCACGAAACGGGCCGGCTTTGGGTTGGAAGCTCAGTTGCTTGCCCAGTTCCAGCAGGTTGCCGCCGGGAAGTTGTTCGAGGTTGAAAAAGCGAAAGAGATCGGCCTGATACGCGTCGGCGAGTCGTTGGCCCCACAGGCTCTTGCCAGTGGTCGCAGCCGCTGGCGGATTGGCCGGCGTGCGCGGCTTGCTGGCTGGCGGCGTCGAGCCGGGACGCGACCGAGCGGTCATGAATTCACTCTTGCTCACCCGGCCATCGCCATCGATATCGAAACGCTCCCACTTGCCATCGAGCTCCGTGCCAGAGAGCCGACCATCGTGGTTCCAATCGAGCAAGGCCCAGGCCTTCTCAGGATCGGTTTCGATGACGGCTTGTCGTCGATCGGCTAGCCGCCCCGTAACGAACTCGGCCTGCGATACAACGCCGTCGCCGTTGGCATCGTAACGACCGAACTTAAAGGCACCGATTTCGCCGGTCGACAGTTGGCCATCGCGATCACGATCAAAATTTCGGAACAATTCCTCACTATCTTCCACCGGCGATTGCGCCAACGCGGAAGCAACGCCCAGCACACATCCCAGTCCCCACACCCAAACGCAAGCGGCACGAACGTTCCTTGTCATGGCAGACGGTCCAATTACGACAGAGAAGTGAAAGTTATTCAATCACACTGAATAAGACGCTAGATCACGCGGAGGACGTTGTCAACAGAAAATTATTGTCGCGACTGAGCCAGCTTTAGCGAGTTCCTTGATGACGGGAATTGCCAAATCTGGCGAAACGTCCAGCGGTTGGGCGTCCAACGGTTGGTTGCCCGTATTGCCTTCGCGGAGGATGGGACTGACGCCATTTCGGTGCGGTCGTTCCGCGTCTTGTGGAATGAAAGGGTCTTGCGATGAAGATGAATGAGTTCATGCCTGTGAAGGAGTTTCTGCCGTGGAGGCGGCTGACTGCGATTCTGTGTGGAGCTGGCTTCATCTGGATGGGGTTATCCAGCTCGGCGATGGCTCAGAAGATGAAGTTCGATGTGAGAAAGCCACATGTCAACGCGAGCGGCGGCGGAGCAGACATTGTTGTCTTCGACATCGTCGATGCCGCAGCGTGGGAAACTCGATCCACCGGAGGAGACGGAGGTGGGGGCGACATCCTTGTCTTCGACATCCTTGGAGTCACGGAAACGACTCGACCAGCGGGTGGCGGCGGAGCAGACATTCTTGTCTTCGATATCGTCGATGCCGCAGCCACCGCATCGCACTTCACAACGACCGACGATCTCGCGCGACCCGTACTGTACTTGCTAGCCGAATCGGCATTTCCCGGCGTGTATGAAATCGCCCTGGATCTGGGTGACGATCTCATGCTCGGTGTGCTCGTCGTCGACCAAGAGGTACGGGCTGACGACGATGGATCTGCCTACGCCCACGCTCTCTTGATGCTGGACGAGGAGCGCGATGCTACCGAGACCAATTCCTCGACGATCGCCACCCATGGTTACATCAGGATCAAAAAGCTGAACTCGGGTGGCTAAGCTAAGCGACGAGATAGCGCGGCGGACGTGGCTGTCACCGCCAATCGGACCTCGATCCGTATGCCACGTCCGCCCGAAGTGTGATCGGGCGGAGAGCCGAGTGACAGCCGGTCCTCCAATTTCTATTTGTTAATGAGTCACTATTTGCTGAGGCGGTTGACGGGGACCAAGCGGTTCTCTTGGCGGACGAGTTGCCCGCACGCGGCGGCGATGTCCTGGCCCAGTGAATAGCGGAGCGTGGTTTGGAAGCCAGCGTCGCGAATCTGTCGAGCGAAGGCCAGCCGTGCGGTGCGATCCGATCCAACGAGCTGCGGCGCTTCGTTAATCGCGTTGTAGGGAATCAGATTGACATGCACGCGCAACCCGTCGAGCCAAGCGATCAGTTCGCGCGCGTCGTCAGTCGAGTCGTTGACTCCGGCCAACAGCAGGTACTCGATCATGACCGTCGAACGTTGCAGCCGATTGAGTTCCACCAGCGTCTCGCGCAATTGGTCGAGCGGATACTTTTTGGCCAACGGAATCAGCCGCTCGCGGATTTCGGGGCGAACACTGTGTAGGCTGAGCGCGAGGTTCACGTTCGGGAAACGCCGCGCGCAACGGAGCATCGCATCCGCCACGCCGACCGTCGAGACAATCGTCTTGGTCGGTGCGTGATGGAAGTGGTCAGGAGAGATCAACAGCGCGAGAGCTTGGAACAGATGTTCCTCGTTGTGAAACGGTTCTCCCATGCCCATGAAGACGATATTGCGGAGACGTCTACCTTCGGCGGCCAGCAGTTGTCCCGCGCGGAGGACTTGGTCGAGAATCTCGGCAGTGGTCAGGTTTCGCGCGATGCCCATTTTTCCCGTGGCACAGAACTCGCACGCCGCAGCACAACCGATTTGGCTCGAAACGCACAGCGTTGTGCGTCCCGTGTCGATCCGCAAGATGACCGCTTCGATCAGGTGCCCCGCCGCAGTTCGCAAGAGCAGCTTCGTCGCGCCGTCGCGCGTCGAGTCGCACTGACGGTAGAGCTCCAAGGCGTGAAGCTGGAGGTGATCGGCGGCCGGGAAATCGGCGAGCGCCAGCGGTTCGGCAACAAATCGCTTCAGCAGGGCGTTGCGCAGTTCGCGAATGCGATGGGGATCGAGACGCCAGGCGCGCCGTAACTGTTCGAGCCCCGCCGTGTCGTAGATGCTGATGGGATGCGTCACGAGACGGTTTGCACAGCTTTATCGGAAATATCCTTGCGACACCAAGCACCCTCCCAGCGGATGCACTTCACGGCTTCGTAGGCTCGACGTTTTGCATCGGAGATCGATTCTCCCAACGCGGTCACGCCGAGCACGCGGCCGCCGTTGGTGACGACTTGTCCATCGCGCGTCGCCGTGCCGGCATGAAAGACCTTGACCTCGGGCAGCTTGGCGGCGGCATCCAAGCCGCGGATCGGCTTGCCGCGATCGTAGTCACCG
>JBGTHH010001167.1:0-3296 GCA_041746275.1 Pirellulaceae bacterium
CCCAGTACCGCGAGGCTTACGATCGCCACGAAAAAACCCGCGCACCGGAAGCGGTGACGCCAGAGCATCTGGCGAAACTCGCGAAGGTCGAGTCCGAGTGAGGGGGGACGGTTCATGGCGTTACTTTCTCATAAACGGCCAGCGGACCGGCGACCAGTGGTGGCCGCCCGCATCCGCGAGCCGTATTGGCTGACAATCCGACTTTCCGTCACAGCACCTGAACTTCGGGAATCGGAATCACAAACTTCCCACCCCACGAGCGAATCGATGACAACTGATCCATGATCTCATCACGCAGATTCCAGGGCAGGATCAACACATAGTCGGGCCGAGTCTCGTTGATCTTCTCGGGAGCGAAGACCGGAATGCGAGCGCCGGGCATGTAGCGACCTTGCTTGTAGGGATTGCGATCGACGGTGTAATCGATGAAGTCCTCGCGCACGCCACAGTAATTCAGCAAAGTGGCTCCCTTACCCGGTGCGCCGTAGGCCACGATCGACTTGCCAGCATCCTTTGCGTCCAACAAAAATCGCAACAGCTTGCGTTTGGTCGCCATCACCTTCTTGGCGAAGGCGGTGTAGGTTTCCATCCGCTCCAAGCCCGCTTCCCGCTCGCACTCCAACATCCGATCGACCGCCGCCGTCACGGGCAAGTCGTTGTTTTCCGTGTGGCGAGCGTAAATGCGCAACGAACCGCCGTGTGTTGGCAGCTCCTCCACATCAAAGATCGTCAGTCCGTGCGCGGCGAAGATCTTCCTCACGGCCAGCAGCGACAAGTAGCTATAGTGCTCTTGGTAAATCGTATCGAACTGATTCAGCTCGATCAGCCGCATCAGGTGCGGGAACTCCATCGTATTGACGCCGTTGTCGGCCAGCAGCACTTTGATCCCAGCGACGAAGTCATTCAAGTCGGGAACGTGGGCCAGCACATTGTTACCGGCTAGCAGATCCGCACGAATGCCTTGCTCGCGCAACTCAGTCGCGGTTTGCACGCCAAAGAACTTGCAGAGCGTATTGACTCCCTTGTCACGTGCCACTGCCGCGCAGTTATCCGCCGGTTCGATGCCCAGGGCGGGAATACCGGCGCGGACAAAATACTGCAACAGATAGCCGTCATTGCTGGCGATCTCGATGACCTGACTGGTGACGTTCAGCCCCCACCGCTCGATCATGACCTCAGAGTACTTCCGGGCGTGTGCCAACCACGAATCCGAGTACGACGAGAAATAGGCGTAGTCGCCGCCAAAGATCTTCTCGCCACTCACGTATTCGTTGACCTGCACGAGCAGGCACTCTTCACAGACGAAGGCGTGTAGCGGGTAGGCGGGCTCCATATGATTCAACTCGTCGCGCGAGAGCCAACTTTGACACAGGGGCGAAACACCCAGATCCACAAACGTGTGTCGCAACGGCGCGTCACAGAAGCGGCAACCATGGGCGGAACCAGCCGCTTGCGAGGAGCTGAGGACCGGTAGTGTTAGTTCTGGGGTTGTGTTGGTTAGTGTTTCACAGGGCATTGTGCAAATCTCTCGATTACAGGGACTCGAGTTGGGAGACGGATGTTAGAGAGCGGATGTCGATCATGGATCGGTCGGCTGCTTCCAGGGAATACGTTCGATCGACATGGGTGTCGACTACATTGGGCGACCGATCACAACAACGGAGCAAGCCACACTGGCACAATGCCTGGGCGGCACGGTGGATCTCCGCGAAGCTCACACGCGAACGACTGGCGATGTCGAGTAACGATTGGGTGCCATCGGAGAGATTCAGTGTCCACAAGAGGGCCTCTTGGAACTTCGCTTGACGATCTGCCGTGCCGTAAGGCCGATATAGTCCATACTTACTTAACGTGGGCTCGCCAAACGGCTGCGTGTTGAGATAACGGCAGTCGTTGTCGAGAATCTCGATGATCGAACGGACAAAGTTCAGCGAGTCGACCAACGCGGCTGCTGTTACCAGCGAAAGATCGTCCGCCGAAGTGTGATACTCCGGATACTCGCCAGGCCCTGCCTTCATCAGGCAGCCGACAGGCAAATTGAAGCCAGGCGAACCGTATTGTCGTTCGTCGTAGCCCAGGGGTGTGTAATCGCGCAGCTCAAACGCTTGGCCCGATTCGCGCAGGACGTACTCGGCCACGGCGTCGATCGGTGCGCGGCCGTGACGAGACCGCTTGTAGATCGCATGGCCGGGCAGGCCGAGTAAGGTCAGTATCAGCCCATGCTTGATTCGCGAGATGTTTTCACGATGATTCGCCAACCAAGCGATCGCGCCGATCGTGGCGGGCGCGAAGACGAAACGATACGAATACCAATGGTCGGTGGCGGCGAGAAATTCGGCTAGTCGTGTCGCCACGGCGATGCCCGACAGATTGTCGTTAGCCAAAGCCGGATGACAAACATGGGCCGAGATCAGCACTTCGTCCGAACTGCGTCCAGGCAGGAAGCACTCGCCGTACGTCAGGCTGCCCGTGCTCCGCTCGGCATCGATGACGACGTCGTATTCCACGTTACCACGCTGCGCTAACCGCTCGAATTGCCGATGACTGAGACAGAATCCCCAATTCCCTTGCATGTCGACACGATACGGAATCCAATCCGGACGGTCGGGCAGGGTATGCAGATGTTCCTTTAACGCGTCCCAACGCAGACGCGCTCGCACCGGCTGGCTGTAGCCCACGACATGCAAACTCGATTGCCGGTAATCGACGACGCGTTCACCCGCCAAATCGAGGATGCAGGCATCGCGTATATTCCACTCCACGGGCACGACCCAATCCAGGATCGGTGTGCCGGAGGGAACTTCCGTGATTTCCAGCGGCACGCTCTCGCCGATGACGCGCAAGGTCTCTCGCACGCCATCTCCTGTTACGCAGCGATGCAGCGGCCAGAGCCGGCGCATCAGCGCGTGCATGGCATCGCCGTCGGCATTCTGGATGGGTGGGAGACTTAACATGGGTTTGAAATCAGGTAGCCAAGGTCGGAGTGGGGTGGTTGTAACGACGATACACCGATTGTGAGGGTCGACCGACCAAGTAGTGTTCGACGCCGTGGGTCAAAGCGGCTCGATAGACTTCCAGCGCGCCATCGATCGCGGCGACCGTGGCGTCGATGTCATCGTCTGTATGCGTATAGCTCACAACCAACGACGTCATCAGGATTCCGCGCCGAATCGTCTCTTGCAGGAACAGCGAGCGGAAGTCCTGCGAGTGGCGACCGTCCTGATCTCGCGTGGAGAAGATCAGGCAACACGGCCTCCCAACGATCTGCACATATTCCTGGAGATCGTGTCGGCAGA
>JBGTHH010001168.1:0-1819 GCA_041746275.1 Pirellulaceae bacterium
CGCAGTTGTTCGCAACGATTCTGTGGTTATGCTTGATGGGTCAAGTCCCATCCCCCGCATTTTCGGCGGAAGACGCGAAGGCCGCACTCAGCACGAATCAGCGAATGAACGTGGTCTTCATTCTCGCGGACGATCTGGGATGGGGAGAACTTGGCTGCTATGGGCAGCAAAAAATCCCCACACCGAATATCGATCGATTGGCCTCTCAAGGCATGCGTTTCACGCAGCACTATTCGGGTGCTCCCGTGTGCGCGCCCGCGCGATGCGTGCTGATGACCGGCAAACATTTGGGACAGGCCGAGGTGCGGGGTAATTTCCGCGTGCAGCAAGCCTTCCCACAGTTTGACGAAGGCCAATATCCACTTTCAGAGCACGCCATCACCGTGGCCCGAGTCTTCCAACAAGCCGGGTATGCGACGGGAGCGATGGGCAAGTGGGGGCTCGGCCCGGTGGGGAGCACGGGCGAACCCAATCGCCAGGGGTTCGACTTGTTCTTCGGCTACAACTGCCAGGGCGTGGCACACAGCTTCTATCCGTCACATCTCTGGCGCAACGCCGAACGCTTGACGATCAATGCTCGTCCCATCCCGGGCCATCAGAAGCAGCCGGAAGGTGAAGTGCGGCTCGACGATTGGATTGGTGAGACCTACGCTCCGAAGCTAATGATCGCCGAAGCCGAAAGGTTTATTGAAGCCAATCGAGCCAATCCGTTCTTCCTGTACTTGCCGTTTACGGAACCCCATGTCGCGATGCATCCTCCGCGTGAATCGGTCGAGCGGTTTCCTCGTGAATGGGACGACGAGGTGTATCGCGGCGAGTGCGGATACCTGCCGCATCCTCGTCCGCGAGCCGGCTATGCGGCCATGATCTCCGACTTAGACGGCTACGTGGGACGTGTCTTGGCGGCCTTGGATCGCATCGACGCGGCCGAGCGCACCCTGGTCGTGTTTACTAGCGACAATGGGACCACGCATCCGCGTTTGCCCACGACCCATTTCCATGTGGGCGGCGTCGACGCCCAGTTCTTCAACAGCACAGCGGGTCTGCGCGGCTACAAGGGAAGTTTGTACGAAGGCGGCATTCGTGTGCCGATGATCGTCCGGTTGCCCAACCGAGTTCCCGCCGGGTCCGTAAGCGAAGCACCGGGATACTTTGCCGATTGGTTTCCGACGCTGTGCAAGGCCGCTGGGCTGACGCCGCCCCATGGTTTAAATGGCGAGAGCCTGTGGTCCATCATGCAGGGCGGTGCGGTTCCCATGTCGCGGCGGCCCATGGTCTGGGTCTTTCCCGAATACGGAGGCCAAGTTGCCGTGCGAATCGGAGATTTTAAAGTGATACGCCAGGGACTGAAGACCAAGTCACCAGGCGCATGGGAGGTCTACGATCTGTCTCGTGATCGCGAGGAAACGCACGATCTCGCCGCGACGCGCACCGATCTCGTCCAGCAAGCTGTAGGGATACTGGAAGCCGAGGTTGCCCACAACGAACGCTTCCCGGTAGTCATCCCTGGCGTCGGGGGCAGAACTCAAAGGTGAGGTCGCCGGTTTGATTGTCGTCCTGAAACGAATAATGAACGCGGCGCTGTTCTGAATTTCGGCGAATTCTGCTATAAATTCGTCGACTATCCTTTTCGCCACGCAGCCTCAGGGGAACCAGACAGCAGGTCTCACGATGCCCCAGCAGGTTTGGTACGTTCGCGATTGTTCGCTATTCACACGACTGAGTGAGGACCAACTCCGTCGTCTGGAGCAGCGTGCGCGCATGCGGGAGTTTCCCAGGAAAAGTGCCATCTACTTGCCTTCCGATATCACGGACGGGG
>JBGTHH010001169.1:0-6508 GCA_041746275.1 Pirellulaceae bacterium
CATTTATGACGGTTCGCCATTTTCAGGTAATCTGATCGGGATTCCGCATGACTTTGGTGATGACGCTTCGGAAGAACGTCCGGCAGTGACGTATCGCGATCAGTTTCACTTTCCTCGGCCCAACACGCGTCCCGACGTACCTCAGGTCCAAGTCGCCGGATTCGAGGAACCACACTCCCCGGTGGTTCTGCCTCCCGTCAAGCCGCCCGGGGCAATGCCGGCACCCGCACCGGGAGCTCCGCCGGGCTCCGGTCCCGTCGGTCCGCCTCCAGCAGCAGTTCCAACTCCTTGATTCCTCGGTCAACTCGCCCACGGAGTGGCTCGACATGCCCAACCACGACACACCTCGCATCCTCATCTCGCGGCTCAGCGCGGTGGGAGATTCTGTACTGACCTTGCCGATGTTGTGTGCCTTGCGTGCGGAGTTTCCTGGAGCCTATATCGCTTGGGTCACGGAACGCGCCGCCGGTTCGTTGTTGCGGGGACATCGTGCGTTAGACGATTTGATCGTCGTGCCCAAGGGTTTTCTGAAGTCACCCGCACAGGTTCGGCAGTTACGTGCCGAGTTGCGTTCGCGACACTTTGATATCGCTCTGGATCCGCAAAGTTTGGCCAAGAGTGCGCTCGTCAGCTATCTGTCGGGCGCTAAGCGACGGATCGGCTTCAGCAAGCCGCGCGGTCGCGAATTGAGTTGGTGGCTGAATCGCGAGTTGGTGACGGCGACCCGCGAACATCTCGTCGATGCGCAGTTGGAGTTGCTCCAACCTTTGGGTATCGACTCGCCCGCAGTGCAATTCGACTTGCCAATCCCCGCCGCGGCCGAAGCGCGGGTCGAGAGCATCCTGCGCTCGCTGCACCTGGGCTGTGACTTCATCGCGATCAATCCAGGTGCGGGCTGGAATTCACGCCTGTGGTCGAACTATCGTTATGGTCGCGTGGCGCGGACCATGGGCGAGCGTTATCAAGTACCTTCGCTCGTGCTTTGGGCTGGCGAGCATGAGCATCAATGGGCCAAGGAAATCGTGGCGTGTTCAGGTGGCCGCGCCGTCCTCGCACCGTCCACGTCACTCCCCGAATTGGCCGCGATCATGCGGCGATCGAGGATGTATCTCGGATCGGATACGGGTCCCTTGCATATCGCCGCCGCCGTCGGCACTTCCTGTGTGGGTCTCTTCGGGACGACGCGTCCACCGTTCAGCGGAGCCTACGGACCACAACACATCGCCTTGCAGAAGCGATATCAGGATGGCACGTGCCGTTATCGCCGCCGTGCCCCCAATGATGCCATGCTCGAGATCGACATCGATACGGTCGTGGCGGCTTGTGAGCAACTACTAGTCCACGAGAATTTCACCCTGGACGAAGCTCCGCGATTCCGGAGCGATGTTTCCGAGGCCATGGATCGACGTTACAGTGTGAGCCTCTCACGCTGGACGGTAGTCCGGCAGCCGGATCACGCACGCACCACGTCCAGTCTCATCGATGCGCGGCTAGGCGTCGCAAGCACATCACAGACGGAACCCACTTAGGGAGGCTCCCGCCATGCAACTCGCGGGCAAGACGTTTCTCATTACGGGCGGCTGCTCGGGACTCGGCGCAGGCTGCGTGCGAAGGTTTGTTAAGCACGGTGCCCAGGTTGTGATCGCCGACACCAACGCGGCCGCCGGTGTCGCCTTGGCGGAGGAACTCGGCCACCAAGTCGTCTTTCTGCCCACGGATGTGACGTCGACAGACGACGTTGAAGCCGCTTTGAACGCGGCGATCGATCGTTGGGGCGAGCTTCACTGCGTCGTGCAATGTGCTGGGATCCTCGCGGCAGCACGGGTGGTTGGACGCGATGGACCTCACGATCTGGAACTGTTCACACGCGTGATCCACGTCAACTTGGTGGGAACATTCAATGTGTTGCGCCTGGCCGCCCACCGCATGTCGACCAACGCGCCCGGAGCGGATGGCGAACGCGGCGTGATCGTCAACACCGCGTCCGTGTCGGCTTTCGAGGGACAATTAGGCCAAGCGGCGTACTCGGCGTCGAAAGGAGGCGTGGCCGCCATGACGCTGCCGATCGCTCGCGAACTGGCTCGGTGGGGCATTCGCATTGTGGCGATTGCGCCCGGAGTCTTTCACACGGCCATGATCGACAACGCTCCGGCCGCAGTTCGTGACTCGCTCACCGAGCAAACCGTTTTTCCGAAGCGATTGGGTGCTCCCGACGAGTTCGCGGCGTTGGCCCAACACATCGTCGAGAACTCGATGCTTAACGGTTCCGTGATTCGCTTGGATGGAGCTATGCGAATGCAGGCGAAGTAGCGAAACGCGAACTTCGATGGTTTCGCACGATGCGAATGTCGGTTGGCGTGTGAGAGCATGGTGGGTGACAACGGTGACTGATGTCGAATCGTATCCCGATCAACGTACCCGGATCATCGAACCCGCTGCCAGACTGTCCGCTGTGCGGCGCAGCTTCGGAACATTTCACCCGCGACGCTCGTCGCGACTACTTTCGCTGCCCCAGTTGCTCGCTGGTGTTTGTAGTTGCGGGTGATCGTGTCTCACGCGCCGAGGAGAAGGCTTGCTATGATCAACACCAGAACGATCCGAACGACCAGCGCTATCGACAGTTTCTGAATCGACTCTTTGCTCCTCTTCACGAGCGACTGCCGCCGCGAAGCCGCGGCTTGGACTTTGGTAGTGGACCGGGTCCGACCCTGTCGCTCATGTTTCACGACGCCGGTCATGTCATGCGGATCTATGACCCGTTCTATGCGCCCGACATGACAGCACTGACGGACACCTACGACTTTATCACGGCCAGTGAAGTCGTGGAGCATTTGCATCGGCCGCGTGAGGAACTCGAACGTTTGTGGTCGCTGCTCCGTCCCGGCGGTTGGCTCGCAGTCATGACCAAGCGCACCGGAGACTTGGACGCGTTCAACACCTGGCACTACAAAAAAGACCCTACCCATGTTGTGTTCTTCGCGGAAGCCACGTTCATTTGGCTGGCGAACCACTGGCAAGCGGAGCTGACGTTGGCGGATCGTGATGTCGCGTTGCTGCACAAGCCAGGATGATTCGGACTCGGTATCGCGGTGGAACGGGGCGGGTTGCTCAGAAGTTCGCCGAACGGTACAAGTTGGGCTGGCGAGCTGGATGCACGTTGCCCCACTTCCAAACAACCCGTAGACCGACGCCACGTTCGCTTTTCGAGGGTTCCATGACCGAGACCGCGCCGCTCGACCTGAAGCAGTTCATCCGTGAGATTCCGGACTTTCCTAAACCGGGGATTCTGTTTCGCGATATCACGCCCCTGTTGGCTTCACCCGTCGCGTTTCGCGAAGTCATCCGTCGGCTGGCGGATCATTTTCGCGACAAACGGGTCGATTCGATCGTCGCGGCCGAAGCGCGGGGCTTCATCTTCGCCGCGCCGCTGGCCCTGGAACTCAACGCGAGCTTCGTGCCGATCCGCAAGCCGGGAAAGTTACCGTTCGAGACGCATGCTTTCCATTACGAGCTCGAGTATGGCACCGATACGCTCGAAATCCATATCGATGGCGTGAGCGCCGGACAGAACGTGCTGGTGGTCGATGATTTACTGGCAACCGGTGGGACCGTCGAAGCGTGCTGCAAGCTCCTCGAACACACCGGCGCGCATGTGGTGGGTTGTGCGTTTGTGATCGCATTGGACGCACTCGGTGGTGCAGCTCGCGTGGCGCCGCACGAGGCGTTTAGCTTGATTCATTACGACTAACGCCAATCCTGCGACCAGTCCGCCGTGATGATCCCGCTGCGAATGCGCCATTCACGCAAGACGCCTAGCAGCTCGTGCTTCATGGTGGCGGCCTGCGGATCGGTCCACAAGTTTTGGACCTCGTCGGGATCGTGCAGCAGGTCGAACAGTTGCCCATAGGGCTCGTCGAGGAAGTGAACCAGCTTCCAGGCTTTGTTACGAACCATCGTCATGAACTCGCAACCGGTCAGAATGCCGTCCTTGATCTGCTCGGCGAAGACAAAGTTCCGCCCGTTCCAGTCGGCTCCTTCCAGTGCGTCGAGCATCGAGATGGCTTCCAGCGTTTTGGGGACTGGAACCCCAGCCAGTTCCAATATCGTCGGGCCCAAATCCATCTGCTGGCAGAGCGAGGGAATCTGCCGCGCGGGAAAACGCCCCGGCGACCAGACCGTCAAGGGGATGCGCGTGATGAGATCGTACATCGTCCATTTCTGACTGTGCCCATGATCGGTCAAGCAATCGCCATGATCGGACGTGAAGATCACAATGGCATTGTCGAGATAGCCTTTGCGTTCCAATGCCTGCATGATCTGCCCGACTTTTTCGTCGATCATGGTGACGTTGGCAAGATAGTAGGCTCGCTGCCGGTGGCGCTGTTCGTGAGTCGGATGCAGATCCAGAACCACCGAATCGTGATCCACAGCTTGATTGTGTTCGCGCAATTCCTGGAAAGCCGGAGGCTGCTGATCCAACTCCTCCTGTGTGACCTCCAGTAATGGCAGCTCCTTTCGCAAGTACGGTTCGGCATAGCGCGGCACCGGATCGTAGGGAGGATGCGGGCCGGGAAAACCGATCTGCAGGAACAACGGTTCGGTCTGGGGAAAGCTGTCGATCCACCAGGTGGCCATATCGCCGACGAAGTTATCGGGATGCGTGTCCTCGGGCAGTTCCCATTCGAAGGCCCCGAGCCGTTCACGATAGTCCGCGCGTTGCCGATACAACTCCCGCTGTTGCTTGATCAGCCCGCGAAAACGCAACGCCTTATCCCATTCGTCGAAATAGTATCGTCCTTCGAGATAGCGATCCTTGTTCTCGACCACATACCGTTCGTCGAAGCCCAACTCCGTCTCGAACGGCCAAGTATGCATCTTGCCCACGTTCGTGCAGTGATAGCCCGCATCGTTGAGCAACTCGATCCACGAGCGTCGCCAACGATCGGCATTCTTGAGGATGCCTGTCGTGTGCGGGTAGTAGCCCTTGAACAAACTGGCACGTGCCGGCGCGCACGAGGCCGCCGTCACGTGGCAGTCCGTGAAGGTCACCCCTTCCCGAAACAGCCGATCCAGGTGCGGCGTGTCCATGTAGTCGTAACCGAGCGCGCGGATGGTATCGTACCGCTGTTGGTCCGTAATGATGAAGATGATGTTGGGACGCGGATCACGCATTACGGACTTCCTCCGCTCTACTCAAGACAACAGGGGCAGACTTCCGGCACATAGACCACCAGTGTAGCCGAGTACTTGGTGCTCTGGTAACCGTCGCCCGCTTCATCCGGCGCTGCCCGATGTGCCACGACCAGATAGACGTTGCCCGTGCGCGGCGTGAAGCTCGCGCGCCCTTGGCTGTCGGTCATTCGCTCGTATTCAGCGTCGAATCCTTCCTCCAGTGTCTCGCCACGAGGAATGAAAGAAACTTTAGCATCGGCCCACGGCCTACCCTGGAACAGCAACTGAACGTTGATTGCTTGTCCCGGCCCCATCGGAGCGACGGGGTTGGAGGTCGGCACAATTTCCAAAGCATGACCAAGCGGCACGTCGAAGCCGGTTTGGTCACGCGGAACCTGATCCAAACTGTCGCTGACGACGAACATCGTCTTCGAGCTTTTTACCGACCGAGTCGGCGCGTAGCTCACAACGCGATCCGATCGATGAGCGACGGTGTACAGGCCGGGCTGAGCCGCGACGAACTTGCCGCTCCAGTAACCTTCCTTGGGCGCGTACCCCACATCGATCAGCCCCTCGCGCAGGTCGTACTTCTGGCCGCCAGGAGCCAGCACCTGCACATGGCAATCCTTGGCGTCGATCTTGCTGGCCAACTTGAAGTCGCGATGATCGTTGCCGTGATTGCCAAGCTTCAGATCGATATGCACGGCATCGCCGGTGCGAACGATATGAATGTTCGTCTCCAGCCAAGTGTCGTGAGCCACGGCCGGACAGGCACAAAGAAACATGACGAGGAATAGTCGCCAAGACATAGAAAATCCTTTCGAGAACGTTGATTGATCGGGAGAATTTGTAGTCATCAAGGCCAGGGCAGCGAGCCCGTATCTGGACACAGAGAGCGCGTCAAAAGTCGCCGAGCACCTCGCCACCGTCGCGGCTGTGCAAGCCCCGATGCACGGCGAGGTCGACTGTGTTGCTCAGGAATCGCACCGCGCCGTCACCCATCGTGGCCATCGCGCCGCCAGGGTGAAAGCTGCGTGGCGCGAAGAATCCTGTGAAGTGGATCACCACGTCCGGGATGCGACTATTTGGCGTGTTGTAGCCGTTGGTCAAAGTGCTGATCGCTCCCGAGTGTGCCCAGCTCGTGCCTCGTCCGCGCAAAGCCGCACTGGCGGCACCGCGCCACGCAGTCTTCAGCGGCCAGATGGTCGCCAAGTCGGGGTTCTGAATCACGCCTTGCGGACCATTCGTCCAGCCGCCACCCGTGGCCGCCAAGCCCTGCACGATTTGTTTAGCGGCATCAACGCCCGAGGAGCCGTTGAGCGTGTATTGGTACGGA
>JBGTHH010001170.1:0-6056 GCA_041746275.1 Pirellulaceae bacterium
CCAGGACACAGTCCGTCCGTCTGCCACTAACTAACTTTGTCTCACTACCGCGTGGGCGAGAATTGCGACGGCACACGAGCAAAGCCACCGAGGACCCCGGCGCGATAGGGCTACCCCTACCCCCCGGTTCAGGCAGCTACCTTCCAGTCCTTTTGTATGGCGGTCACTATCCCAGCATTCCGGCATTTACGCATAGACGACACCAATTTCCGCTTCCTCCTCCTACCTGGAATCGACCGTGAAAAACACCACTTCGACAAAGGCCCAAATTTCCACCCTCAGCACGCTATCCCAGGGAGCCGCCGCGCACCTCGTTGGGCTCAGCACTCGCACCCTACGCGACAGTGACGCGCCCAGGAATAGCGACGGCAGTTATTCCGGTCGGGATCTTCTCAGTTGGTTCGCACACCAGGCATCCGGTGACGTCACTCTTGGCGCTCCGACCGATAGCCCTGGATTGGAAAGATATCGAATGGCAAGAGCGAAAATGGCGGAACTGGATCTGGCGATTCGGCGTGGCGAATTGATCGAAGTGGCCGCCTGGCGTGAGTTGATGGCGCGATGGGCAAATCGGTTGCGTCGTTGCGGCGACATGCTCGCGCGTAAATTCGGAAACGATGCGTTAGCAGTTCAGACAGATGCGATTGCCGACATGAACACAATCACAGACACGTTTTTGACGGAACTGGAACACAAGGGAAAGGCTGCCAAATGACCACCGATCCTTCCCGCAGACCAAGCGCTCAGGAGCTTGCCAGCGGTAACAATTCCACCACTCGCGGAGTTTGTCCGAGTTGTCGAGTTCCGACTTTGGACAAATTCGAGCGGTGCCGGAATCCGAGTTGCCAGCGATACGTTCAGGTGATTCGCAGGAGGTTACTTTGATGGCGGTTTCATGGTCGGACACACCCTCTATCAGCATTCCACCGCCGCATTGTCCATGCTGTCGAGCATTGCGACCTATTAGCGTTCACTCGTTCGACAATGGCGACGGCAGCAAGACACGGTATTCGATCTGTAGGCGGTGTTCGCAGCGGTTCCGCCTGATTGTCGAATTACCCGACGATGACGAGCTTCCATAAAATGGAAACCCCGAAATCGACGTTTTGTAAACTCTGTTCACACATTCACACACATTCAGGAGGTTTTGACATGACGCCACAATTCATCAGGGCCAATAGCCTAACCGACGATCAGGTTGCCGAGCTGGTCGCACATGACACCGTTGACGTCGATGGTTTTCTCTATCGCGAATGGCGAAAAGACGTCGACGGCGAAACGTGGTTGATGCGAATTGCCAGCGAGATCCACGGAATTCAGCCGGACAATGACATGATTCTGGCCGAATCCGAGGGTTTCATCGACGCGCCGGCCGACAACGACCCCGATTCCGACAACCCGGTTGAATGCGAGTGGATTTACGATGGTGACGACGATGAGTAATTCCGATCGTTGGGCTACCGCCGTTCACGAATCCGCGCATGGCGTGGTTGCAATCGCTCTTGGCGGTCGATGCGATCAGTTGTGCATTCTTCACGGTGGTGGTGGCGTGGCGTTCATCGACCAATTGAGCCCATTCGATTTTGCAATTGCAGTTGCCGCTCCTACGGCCGCCGCCGAATTACTGGCCGATGTTCCACCACCGGAGCACGCGCCGACGCCCGCGAATTTTGACGAGCGGGAATCGTTCGCGGATTTAACACCGCGCGAGAAAATCGAATACATTGCAGCGAAATTCCCCGAAAATGAAAGCCCTTCAGACGCCCACACAATAGCTCAGTATTGCATTCGGGGATTGGAGGATGAGCCGCCAGATCGATGGGTGTCTCGTTATTGCACCGTCCATCGTGCCGCGCGTGATGTTGTTACCGATCACCGCGACCAGATCTTAGCCGTTGCCACCGCACTGTTTCGCGATGGCATTTTGACCAAAACACAAATAGAGGAGTTGCTGAAATGAGTATGTACACGTCGCATTTGTCCCGTTCCGACGAACAACGATTGTCCGATCGTGCTCGGCTGTTCGAGCGGCTTGCCGAACGCAAACGGATTGAAGCCAGTCTTCGCAGCTTGGATGAGGCTCTGCGGGAGCTTGATGCCCAAGCCGATTCCGCCGCCGATGCCCACAACACCGCGGCACAACCGATTCAGGCTGAATTGGCTGAGCCCAGCATTACCGCCGCGCGCCGATCGAAACTGTTGTCGGAACTGGCGACATTGAACGAGTCGTTGGAAAAGAAAATCGCTTCCGTCAAAACGGTTCGCAGACCGTTGGAATCACAAAAGCGTGAGCTTCAATCGATCGTCGCGCCGATGGTGTCGTTGGAAGGCAAAATCGCATCCTCCGCGCCGCTTGCCGATCGATGCGCCGCGTGGGCATCCAGTCGCGGGTTGCAATTCGCCCACCAGCGGCTTGAGGTTGCCAGCAAAAGCCACCGAGCCGCCCAGCACGAATTACGCCAAGCGGAATCCGAGCCCGCAAAATACGATCTGGTTCAGTTTCGGCGGCGCGAACTGGAATGGCGATCGGAATGCGAATCGGCGGGACGTATGTTGTCGGCTGCCAGAGATGAGCACGAAGCCGCCCATCGGCGTTTGATGGCAGAATGATTGAGCAACCGGCGCGGGATTACCTCCCTCGCGCCGTTAATGTGGTCGCGTGGTTTCTCCTTCCATTGCGACCTGCCCCGGTGTCGAGTTCCTTCATGCTCGGCACCGGGGAGTTTTACTTTCACCACTACTTTTGTTCGGAGTTAGATCATGGTCACGGGTACGGTAAAGACGGTCAACCCAAAGGGATTCGGTTTCATTAAATGCGGCCACGGTCAACGCGACGCATTCTTCCACGCGAGCGATTGGCAGGGTTCCGCAGAGTTCAGCGAGCAGCTTATCGAGCTTGCTGTCACGTTCGACTTGGAGGACGGCGATCGTGGTCCGCGTGCTCGAAGCGTTCGTCCACAATAACGTGGGAGCTTGGTCATGCGAGATCCCGACCTAGGCCCGTACCTCGCTCGATTGGAGCTGGCGCTGCAGGATGGCCATTACGACCGAGCCCACCGGATTGTTGACGACTTCGAGCGGACACAATCCACGACGATCACCACCGATACTTCGCTGTCAGAGCTTGACGGCGTTCCGGTTCGCCTATGCAATCTCTTGGAGCGCCATGGCATCACGACCGTGGGCGATTGCTTGGCGAGATCACGCGACGAACTGATTTCGCTGTCTGGACTCCGATCGAGATCCGTGGCGCAGTTGGTCGCGGCCCTGGAGCGGTTGCCGATCACCGAGGTTGACGATCGCGATTGAGGATGTGCAAATTTGCAGACCCTCTTTTGGTCCACCTGAGCCACGATGTTTTTCAGGGTCCGATCATACCAGCGGCTGTCGTGGCGCTCGTTAGGCGTCAATTCTCGCGGTCGGATTCTCGGCATTCACGATCACGTGGCCCACATTGGCACTCGGGTGACGTCTCCTACATTCAGCTCGTCGACACCGAGGTTGATCGCGATCACCTTCACCATCGTCGGCACGATCACCATCGTGTCATCACGACATGCTCGTCGGCATGGTCGCCACCGAGATCGATGTTGGTGCTAGTTACCACCGAGTCATTCCCTACGTAGGGAAAAACGACGACCCACGTTTCCTTCGAGTCGAGTTTGTCCAACTGTTGGACAAACATCGGAGTTCAGGTGGTTGACGTCCACGGCTCCATCACGGTCACTTCAGACACTTCACCCGCGACGACACCCACGGGGCGAATATCCGTTCCCCGGGTTCGACGTGATACGTCTTACGTCCATGCTGCCCCGTGGTCACTTCCAGACGCCTTGCCCCGTAGAGCCGCCGGAGCACGTCCATATCTCGCCTGATCGTCTTAGGGTTCACATCCAGCGACTTCGCCAGTTGTTCGATTGTGGCTCCACCTGGACGGCAGAGCAGGCGTTCCATCGCGACCATGCGTGGTAGGTCGACTTCACCCAGGTTGTTGCCGTTGATTCGCATCCTGGCGATTGTAGCCGATGCCTTGGACGGATTGAGGGTAGGCAGTGTCATCGGCGTGGGAGTCGAGATCGGCGTGGCTGGCGGGATACTGCCGAGAGATCGGCGAGAATTGGCGGTTGTCACTGACAACCAGAAGCAAGGTTTTAGGCCGGTTTGTACTGGTTTCCAGTCTAGCGGCTGAACGTGCGGAAACCCTTGTTTTCGTTGGGTTTCCTTGCGTTTCTTGGCAAATTGTCGGCTGTCTTGAATCGCATCCTAAATCTTGCGTGTCTGCCAATTTCACCAAGCGGCCTGGCGCGATTCATTGGGAACGCGAGATTCTAGCCGAGAAGTCGCCCTTCCGCGATACCCGCCATGCGGTTTTCAGCTATTCTCCCTGGACTCTGTCGAACGCGAGCCTACGCCACGCGTCGCGCGCGAGCTTGTTCGGTCCAGCGTGTGAAGGCGGGTTTGGGCGAAGGTGACTTAACCGGCCTGAGACGCTGCCGCGCCAAGGCTTGTTGGAACGCCGCTTCTCGTCGGTGCTGCCAATGATGCTCCCGAATCACTTGCACGTACTCGGCCCCCAGAAAGAGCACGCTGCTGGCGTAGTAGGACCAGAGCATGGCGGCCAGCAAGGCACCGACGACACCGTAGGCGTTGTAGTTGGTCGAGATGAACACCTCGGCCAGCAGCAAACGGCCGACTTCCCACGTGATCGCCGCCAGCAGCCCACCTCGAGCGGCATGCATCCAGCCGACGGGTATCTTGGAGAGCCAGCGAAAGATCGCGGTGAAAACCAGAGCGTTTAACACCACGACCGCGACCACTTCCGCGAATTTGGCGATGTACCAGACTTCATGGACCGCTGGAAACAGCTCTCCGCTGAACTTGATCACGGCGTCGAGGGTAATTCCGGCGAAGAAAATCAACAGGACGACGCCCCCCATGCTCAGCAGCACCGCAAAGGCTTTCACCCGTTCCGACACCAGTCGTTTCGCCGTCACGAGGTAGCTGTCGCTGGTGGGTTTGGGAATGTTCCAAATCTTATCGAAGGCTTTCTCGAACTGAGCAAAGACCGCCAATGCCGCTGCTAACAAGCCCAAGGCTCCCAAGGGACCGTTCAGCAACGCCTGCTGTTCGATCTGTTGAAACGCGCCGTTCACCTGCACGGCGACTTCGTCGGTCGTTTCCTGAGCAATCGCAATCAACACAAATTCTTCAGCGCTGCGTCCCATGCGCGTGAACCGCAGGAATAGACCTAGTCCGGCGATCAGGACCATCAGCAAGGGAAAGAGCGAGAGCGTGGCATAGAACGCCACACAGGCCGCGAGCAAGCCCGCGTCGTCGCGATGAAACCGACGCATGGCTTCAAGCAGATTCAACACGACACCGCCCAGATAGCGTGCGACAAGGTTCGGCCAATACAGCCCAGTCCTTACCCGAGCTCCTTGGTCGTGGCTTGAATCGGCGAGTGGGTTTGAATTGGCAAGTGGGTATAGCTTCACGGTTCGAGGCAACTCGTCTCCTCGCGCGCGCTCCAGTCGAGGCAGGCCAGAGTTGAAGTTCATACCGCAGATGCCATGAGTTGCGAGATGCCGCGCTAGGACGAGAGATTCCATCCGCCGCCTCGGTGTCCGTTGCCGAAGTTGGCGCGCCTTGGCTCTGTTTCGGCAGTTCCCACAAACGGACAAAAGCTTTTTCCGTTTCGACGGGCCTTAAGTTGGCAGTTTGGCGGGAATCTGAAAGCGCCGCCAGCTCGGCGGTAGTTCGGCTTGAAGTTTTATTTCCGACTTCAGGATCGGATGTTGGAAGCGGAGCGAGCGTGCGTGCAAAGCGATGCCCTGGTCGAAAGCCTGCCGCGCTCCGTACTTACGATCTCCAAACAACGGCCAACCTCGATGCGCTAACTGCAGGCGGATCTGATGCTTGCGGCCGGTTTCCAGACGAACTTCGACCAAGGTGCCCAGTCGAACCGCTAGCAAGGTGCGATAGCTCAGCCGAGCTTCTTGAGCTTCCGGATGATTTTGAGACGCGATGTGCATCTTGCGATGCCGTTCGTCCTTGCG